>NZ_LKKV01000107.1:0-8654 GCF_001902585.1 Streptobacillus notomytis
CTTGTCCCATTCTCCTCTAATCTTTATTAATTCTTTTATTGAGTTTTCATAACCTCCCTTATATTGATATCCTGCATTTAATATTAATTCTATTTCTTCTGTTAATTTCTTTTTTAAATTTACTCCTGTATTTAATTTACCATCTAATTTATTTATGTATCCTATTTGTCCTCCAGCAAATACAAATACTTCTTTTTTATTTCCAAAAATAGATCCTACATTTAGTTCACTTGAAACTTTCTTTTTAAATCCATTTTCATGGCCTAGCTCAACCTTATTATCATTTTTTACATAGTACTCTGCCCCTAATACTGTTGTGCTTATTGCCATAAGAGCTATTAATTTATTTCCTTTTAACATCTTTTCCTCCTTAATTATTTTTCACTTTATTATACCCCCCCCCCATATATTTTGTCAATTAATCATAAAATAGTTAATGTAATTTTTTTAATAATAAAAAAATTGGCTATAAGCCAATTCTCTTAATCTTTAAAAAATTCTTTTATCTTATCAAAAAAAGTTGTTGTCTTTTCTTCATTTTCTACGCCTAATATCTCATAAAATTCCTTTAATTTTTCTTTTTGCTTATTATTTAAGTTTTTAGGAACTTCTACGATAATTTCAATAATTTGAGAGCCTTTATATCCATTATGTTTTATTCCAGCATCTCTTATTCTCATCTTAGTTGCATTTTGTGTTCCTTCTGCTATTTTAATTTTAGTCTTTCCTCTTAATGTAGGAACTTCTAATTCTCCACCCAAAGTGGCTGTTAAAAAGCTAATAGGTACTTTACAATATATGTCATACCCGTCTCTTTGAAATAATTCATGCCTTTTTTCTCTAATTTGTAAGTATAGATCTCCAAACTCACTTCCTAAGCCATCATAGTTTCCTCCATCTCTAATAACTAATCTTTGTCCAGTTTCTATACCAGCAGGTATTTTGATTTTTTTCTTTATTTGTTCTCTCTTATTTCCATCTCCATTACATGAATTACATTTATGTTCTGCTATTTCACCTATACCATGACAATTCGAACATTCAACTCTAACATTACTCATACCAAATATAGTTCTTTGTGTTTTTGTTACATAACCTCTACCACTACATGTACTACATTGTTTAGTTTTAGAATCCTTGGCACCTGTACCACTACAACTAGAACATTTACCTACCCTGCTATATTCTATTTCTTTTTCAACCCCATCAGCTATTTCTTCTAAACTTAAATCTATTGTGTATAAAAGATCTTGACCTTGTTTTCTTCTTTGATTACTACTAAATCCTCCAAAGTCAAAACCTCCGCCACCTCCAAAGAAGTTTGAGAATATATCTCCAAAATCAAAGCCTTCAAATCCTTGTCCTCCAAAACCTCCTGCACCTTGTTCAAATGCTGCATGACCATATTGATCATATAGTTGTTTCTTTTCTGGATCTGAAAGTACTTGATATGCTTCATTTAATTCCTTAAATTTCTCTTCCGCTTCTTTTTTTTCCTTCTCATCAGCATTTACCATTCTATCTGGATGATATTTCATAGCTGATTTTCTAAATGCCTTTTTTATATCTGCATCACTTGCATTCTTATCAATACCAAGCAATTCGTAATAGTCTTTTTTCATTAGTTACCTCTCTTAAATTCAAATACTAACTTAGCTCTAAATTCTCCTTTAGGAGCTAATTTTTGTATTCCCTCTTTTAATGTTATATCCTTACTTGCTCCAACTATATCTGTAATACCAAACCATGGTTCAATACAAACAAATGGTGCATTAGACATTTTCCAGAAAGCTATATATGGAAAATCTTTAAATGTTACTTTTACTTCTTTATTAGTACTTCTTGATTTAAGGTAAACTGATGAAGAATTAGTATTTTTAAATACTATAGCATCTTCTTTAAAATTCTCTTCTGTAATATTTATTATCCTATTATCTACTAGATTAAATCCTACCCTATCTTTCCTAAAAAATCCAGTTTCATCTAATTTATATTTAAGAGCTTCTTCTTCTTTTTCAAATTCTAAATAAGCATCTTTTTCATAATCTTCATTAATTGTGAAAGCAGGATGAGCTCCTATAGAAAAATACATTTCTTCATCTTTTTTATTTTTTACAGAATATTTTAAAATAAATCCATTTTCTATCAACTTATATGTCAAATACAGTTCAAATTCAAAAGGGTATTTTTCTAAAGTTTCCTCATTTGAATAATATGCAAGTTTAACAAAATCCTCTCCTTTATCTACTATTTCAAACATATTATCTCTTGCAAATCCATGCCTAGTTGAAATAGTGTATTCCTTACCTTTGTATTCATAGCCTCCTTTTCTTAGTTCTCCTACAAAAGGGAATAAAAGAGGTGATGTTTTAGACCAATAATCTTTTCTATTCCAAAAGAATTCCTCTTGATTTATAGTAAATGATTTTATTTCTGCTCCAAATTCTTCTATCTTTAGTTCTATTAAACCTTTTTTTAGTACTATCATAGTCATCTCCTAATACACGAAGAAAATAGGTCATAGACCTATTTTACTTCTTCTGCTTCCACTACATCATCATTGTTATTAGCATTTTCAGAAGCAGGTTGTGCTGCTTGAGTTGCTTGATATATTCTCATAGCAAATGCTTCACTTGCTTTTGATAATCCTTCTATACCTTTTCTAATTTCTTCAATATTTTCACTATCTTTAACTTTCTTAAGTTCTTCTATAGCTTTTTCAATATTTTCTTTTTCGTTACCTTCTAATTTATCTTCATTTTCTTTTATAGTTTTTTCTGTAGATATTATTAAATGGTCAGCCATATTTCTTACTTCAATTAATTCTCTAAATTTATTATCTGCTTCTTCATTTGCTTCCGCTTCTTTTTTCATTCTTTCTACATCATCTTTACTTAAATTAGATGATCCTGAAATTGTAACTTGATTTTCTTTACCTGTTCCTAAATCTTTAGCTGTAACATGTACTATACCATTAGAATCTATATCAAATGTAACTTCTATTTGAGGTATACCACGTGGTGCTGCTGGTATTCCTTCTAAGTTAAATTGTCCTAAAGTATGGTTTTGAGAAGCTTGAGCTCTTTCCCCTTGTAATACATGTATAGTAACTGCTGTTTGATTATCAACTGCAGTTGAATATACTTGAGATTTTTTAGTAGGTATAGTTGTATTTCTTTCTATCATTTTAGTAAATACTCCACCCATAGTTTCTATTCCTAGCGATAAAGGAGTAACATCTAATAATAGAACGTCTTTAACATTTCCAGCTAATACTCCACCTTGAATTGCAGCTCCTACTGAAACTACTTCATCTGGATTTATTGATCTATTAGGTTCTTTACCAAAGTATTCTTTAACCCATTCTTGAACTGCTGGTATTCTTGTTGATCCTCCAACTAATAATACTTGTTCTATGTCTCTAACTGTATATCCAGCATCTAAAAGAGCTTGTTTTACTGGTTCTTTAGTTTTTTCTATTAAATGTTTAGTTAATTCGTTAAATGCTGCTCTAGTTAATTTCTTTTCTAAGTTCTTAGGTCCAGTAGCATCCATAGCTATAAATGGTAAAGAAATAGTTGCTTCTAAAGTAGAAGATAATTTTTTCTTAGCATCTTCTGCAGCATCTTTAAGTCTTTGGTAAGCTTGTGGTTCATTTCTTAAATCAATTCCTGTTTCTTTCTTAAACTCATCAGCAAGCCAGTTTATAATAGCAGAATCAAAGTCATCTCCACCTAAATGATTATTTCCTGCAGTTGCCTTAACTTCTACAAGTCCTGATCCAACTTCAAGTACTGAAACGTCGAATGTTCCTCCACCTAAGTCAAATACTAATATTTTTTCTTCTTTTTCTTTATCCATACCATATGCAAGTGCTGCTGCAGTTGGTTCATTAATTATTCTCTTAACCTCAAGTCCTGCAATTTCTCCAGCATCTTTAGTAGCTTGTCTTTGTGCGTCAGTAAAGTATGCAGGAACTGTAATTACCGCCTCTTTAACTGTTTCTCCTAAATAGCTTTCAGCATCTTTTTTTAATTTTTTTAATATCATAGCAGATATTTCTTGTGGAGTATAATTTTTCCCGTGAATATCTACTTTATAATCTGAACCCATATGTGTTTTAATTGAAATTACTGTTTGTTTAGGTTCTGTTATTGCCTTTCTTTTAGCTGTAGAACCAACTATAATTTCACCATTAGATTCAATTGATACTACTGATGGAGTAGTTCTTTCTCCTTCTGAGTTTGGTATTATTGTAAATGTTCCACCTTCCATAACTGATACACATGAATTTGTTGTTCCTAAATCTATTCCTATTACTTTACTCATCTTATTTTCCTCCTAATTTTTATTATCTTCTTCGTTATTTTTTGTTTCTTCAACCTTATTTATTACTACCATAGCAGGTCTTATTACCTTACCTTTAAGCTTATATCCTTTTTGAAGTACCATTAAAACTTCATTATTAGATTTCTCTTCATTACTCATAACCTGAACTGCATGTTGCTCATAAGGATTATAGTCTTTTCCTAATGCTTCTATTTCTGTCACTCCTTCATTAGTAAGCATATCAGAAAAATTATTAATAGTCATCTCAAGTCCTTCTACAAGTTTATTATAGTCCTCTGTAGAACGAGAAGCTTCTATTCCTCTTTCTAAATTATCCACATTTTCTAATACCTTTAATATTATATCCTTAGAAGCATATTCCTTATACTCTTGTAATTCTTTTTCTTTTCTTTTAGAAAAGTTTTGAAACTCTGCAAGTTTTAATGCATAAGATTTTTTATAATCCTCTAATTCTGTATTAAGTTTTTCTATTATAGCATCAGTTCCTTCAACATTTTCTTCTTTTACTTCTTCTTCTCTAATTTCTTCTGACATCTCATCTCCTAATCTTTATATCCTATAAATTTATTTTCATAATTTTGATTTAACATTTTCTTTAACATATCTATTACTAAATCAAGTAAAGCTACAGTTTTTGAATAATCTATTCTAGTTTTAGCAATAAGTGCTAATACTCCTTTATCTTCACCAAATTCATAACATTTAAATATGAACACTGATTCTTCAAACCCTTTTATATCTATATCACTACCGAAAATAATGTTACTTTCTAAATCATTTTCAACCCTAGATGTTAGATTTTTAAATAAGGTATTCATTTCATTTTCATTATTTATTATTTTAATATTTTCAACAACTTTTTCAACAGGCATATCTTCTCTGGAAAGTAGATTTTCAAGTCCTGATATAAAAACCTTATTACTTTCAAATATTCTTTTTTCATCAAATATGAAATCATTGCTACTAATGTTTTTCAAAAACCTTTCCATATCCTTTAAAGTAAATCTTTTATGAGTAGTATTCATTAAATCCGATATGTATAAATTTAAATTATTTACATTCTCTTCTGTTACATATGTATTCATAAGTAGCGTAGATGTTTTTATAATATTATTCTTCATTACTACTACAACAAATATCTCTTTTTCAGTAATTCTAATAAATTGTATTTTTTTAATACTTTCCTCATCTGATGATGGCTCTATAGCAACAGCGACAGCACCTGATAATTCAGATAAAATCTTTACAGTTTCCTTAAATATTATATCCGTCTTATTTATTCTTTTCTGATAACAAAAATATATTTGTTCTTTAATTTCATCATCAACTTCACTTACTTCAAGTAATTCATCTATATACATCCTATAACCATCTAAAGTAGGTATACGTCCAGATGAAGTATGTGTCTTAGTAATTAATCCCATTGCTTCAAGATCTGACATAACATTTCTAATAGTAGCTGATGAAACCCCTATATTATATTTCTTCTCTAAAGTTCTTGATCCAACAGATTCTCCACTATTTAAATAGTGATTAATTATCATACTAAAGACTTCTCTTTCTCTATCATTCATTATACTTCATCTCCTGTTAGCACTCTACTCTTTATATTGCTAGTATACATTATTTGTTCAGCTAAGTCAAGCTTTTTTAAATTCCAATCCATACTCAGAAACATTAATAGATATATCGACATTACTATTTATATTCTCTTTTAATATCAACTTAGATAAGTCTATTTCTATATGTTTTTGTATAAATCTTTTTATAGCTCTTGCCCCATAATTTTCATCATAAGCATTATTAAACACATAATCTATTAAATCTTCTCCATAAATTAGATTTATCATTCTATCCTTAAGTTTCTCATTCATCTTCTCAAGCTCTAATCTAACTATATTTTTAATAGCGTCCTCTCCCAATGAATTAAATGTAATAATTTCATCTATTCTATTTAAAAACTCTGGTTTAAATCTTACTTTTAACTCTTCCATTACAAGCTCATTTTTACCCTCAAGTATAAAGTGGCTTCCAATATTTGATGTCATGATAATAATACTATTTTTAAAATCAACTAATCTTCCCTTACCATCAGTAAGTCTTCCATCATCTAAGACTTGAAGTAACACATTAAATACATCAGGGTGTGCCTTTTCTATCTCATCTAATAGTATTACTGAATAAGGTTTTCTTCTAACCTTTTCAGTTAACTGACCTCCCTCTTCATATCCTACATAACCCGGAGGTGCCCCTATTAGTCTAGCGACAGAATGTTTTTCCATATACTCACTCATGTCTATTCTAATTATAGCATTCTCATCATCAAAAAGATTTTGAGCAAGTTTTTTAGTTACATATGTTTTACCTACACCTGTAGGTCCTAAAAACATGAAAGATCCTATAGGTCTATTTATATCCTTTAACCCAGCACGAGATCTAAGTATAGTATCTGATATAGCTGAAATTGCTCTGTCTTGTCCAACAACATAATTTTTCATATGTTCTTCAAGTGAAAGTATTTTTTCATTTTCGCTTTGAATTAGTTTACCTACAGGTATTCCTGTCCATTTTCCAATAATTTCAGCTATTTGTTCATTGCCAATAATTTGTGAAACAAGAGAATTTTTTTCTGATTTTTCTCTAATTTCATTTAATTTTCTTTCTATTTCAGGAATAATAGCATACTCATATTCTGCAGCCTTAGCATAATCTGCAATCCTTTTATTCTCTTCAAGTTTAATCTTAGCTTCATCTAATTCTTGTTTTAGTTTTTTAAGTTCTAAAACATTTTCTTTTTCTACATTCCAGTTTAATGTTAAAACTCTTTTTTCTTCCCCTAACTCTTCTATTTCTTTAATAATATCCTTTAATCTCTTAATAGAAACTTCATCTTCTTCTTTTTTTAAAGCTTCTCTTTCTATCTCAAGTTGTGCATATTTTCTATTAATTTCATCAAGTTCCACAGGAACAGAATTAATTTCAGTTTTTACCCTAGCACAAGCCTCATCTATTAAATCTATAGCCTTATCAGGTAAAAATCTATCTTGTATATATCTATCCGACATAGTAGCTGCTGCAACTATAGCATTATCAGATATTCTAATTCCATGATATTGTTCAAATTTTTCCTTAAGTCCTCTAAGTATAGAAATAGCATCATCTACACTAGGTTCAAATACTTGTATAGGTTGAAATCTTCTTTCAAGTGCAGCATCTTTTTCTATATATTTTCTATACTCTGCCAAAGTAGTTGCACCTATAACTTCTATTTCTCCCCTTGCAAGCATAGGCTTTAATAAATTAGATGCATTCATAGCACCATTATTACCACCGGCACCTACAATATTATGTATCTCATCTATGAAAAGTATAATCTTACCTTCATTTTTTTCTAAAGTATCAACAACAGCCTTTAATCTTTCCTCGAATTCACCTTGATACTTAGCCCCAGCAATTAAAGCTCCCATATCTAAAGAAAATACTGTTTTATCCTTTAAATTATCAGGTACATCTCCACTAAATATTCTCTGAGATAATCCTTCAACTAAAGCCGTTTTACCTACACCAGGTTCTCCTATTATCATAGGGTTATTCTTATTTCTTCTTGATAGGATTTGTATAAGTCTTCTAATCTCATTATCTCTTCCTATAACAGGATCAAGTTTTCCCTGTGAAGCTAACTTAACTAAATCTCTACCATACTTTTCTAAAGATTCTAGACTTTCTTCAAATCCGTCACTATTAACCTTTCTTCCTTCCATAACAAAATCAAGTCCTTCGTTAATTTTTTTAACATCTAATCCAAAGTTATTTATTTTTAACATTGCTTTTAACAAGAAAACTACAGAAATATATTCATGTCCACCATTACTTGCCATATTAGAGGCATCATTTAACATAGTAGAAAATTCTCCTGAATAACCTATATCCCCACCATTTATTTTAGGCATAGAATTTAATTTAGTATATATGTTTTGTTGCAGTTCATTTCTATCTACACCCACCTTATTTAATACAGATATTGTAGTTTCATCATTAGAAACTAACTCTAACATCAAATGTTCTAATTTAACATTAGAATTTTTAAAATTCATCGCAAATTTTACTGCATTTTCTATTGCTTTCATAGCCTTTCTAGTAAAATTTTTCATATATATTCATCTCCTTCATTTTTAATTATTAGCACTCTTGTGTATCGAGTGCTAATCGAATTATATATTAAAAGAAATTCTTTGTCAAGAAAAAAAGAATCCATCACTATACACAGTAATGAATTCCTTTTATTTAATTCCCTTTGCTTTCTA
>NZ_LKKV01000108.1:0-1084 GCF_001902585.1 Streptobacillus notomytis
GATTGAGTATACGAAGATACATCATCATTACCTATAGCTATAGAAGATCTTCCTATAGCATAAGTATTATTTCCTACAGATGTTGCTTGAGCTGTTGAGAAAACTGCACTTCCTACTGCAACTCCTTGTCCATCATCTTTACTTACACCATTACTAGTATTAAAATGATTTTGATAAACATATGCATGAGAACCAAGAACTACAGAATTTTGTAAATCTGACTTTGTATTAGCTCCTATTACTACACTTTGTTTATTTTCTGATTTTGCATTAAATCCTATTACTACATTTTCTAACCCCTTACCATATGTTTTTCCTCCAGCACCTATTATTACTGAATGTTCCGTATTATATGCGTTATCATATTTTGCTAATATTATATTATTTTTACTATTATTTTCTCCTTGAGGGCTACTTCCTCCTGTAGATGTTCCAACTGTTCCATTAGTTTCATTTATTGCTAACCATGCACCATGAGATATTGTTGTTACCCCTATAAAACCTAACATCATATACCGTATAACTGTTCTATCATTTATACTTACTTTTTCCTTTAAAGAACTTTTTAAATGTCTTCTTAACTCCTGTATTTTTTTCATCCTTTTTCTTCATCCCTTTTTAATTTATTTCTCAATTTTTATATATTTATTAAAATATTTTTCATCCACATTTTCTTCTGTTAAACTCTCTAAAAAGATTTCTGATAAATCTTTTCCAGTTAAACTAACTTTTAAAATTTTCACATTATTTAGTTTTTCTACCTTTTTATTAATATTTTTAATTTCATATGTTATATAATCTCTATTTTTCATATATCTATCATCAATTTTAAAGTTAAATAAATATATGTATATGTTATCGACTTTTTTAGAAACATCTTCTATATATTTTTCTAAATAATCTACATCTGGAAAGTATAAGTGTAGTTCTTTTATTTTCTTCTCATCATATTTAGGTATTTGCCTTAATATCTCATCTGCTGATATTACATTTGCTAAAATATCAAAGTTCCTCTTCTTTGAATATAGCTCTTTCATTCCTGTTATTACACTTAATCTCTGATTTATTATTAAATCATAATAAT
>NZ_LKKV01000109.1:0-783 GCF_001902585.1 Streptobacillus notomytis
TAATTCCCTTTGCTTTCTAACTTAGATATTCTTTCAAGTAATGCCGTTATTGTTTCTTTATGTTCTCTGTTTTCTGACTTTAAATCTATTAATTCTTTTTCAAAGCCTTTTATCTTTAATTCATGTTCATATACTTTCTCATCTAATAAGTTTATATTCCCATTTCTTTGTAAAGATAATAACTCTTTACTTCTCTTTTCTATATTATCAAATTGATAGCCTATTCCTGCTCCTAATGATACATGTCCTCTTGTATTTATTGATCCTCCTGCTCTATAAACTAACTTTTCATTTGAGCCTGATAATCCTATTGCAAATGCATGTTCTCCATTATAATATCCATATGATCCTGACAGGTTATGACCTTTAGCATTTACTTGGGCTAAATTTGACATTGCTATTGCATTTGCTATCCCACTATTTGCTGCTACTCCTTTTGATATATCTTCTTTTACTTTATCTGATATATCTATACTTACTTCACTTCCACTTGCTTTTGTTTTAATGTGTTCTGATCCTTTAATACTAAAGTTTAAGCCTCCATTTTTATTTAACTTTTGAGCTTCTGTACTTCCACTATCTCCACTAATTGATATAGTATTATTTCCTAATTTATCTACTTTTTTATCAACATATTTGTGTAAAGACTTTAATTGAGCTACATTTACTGCATCTGTATCTAATGTCCCTGCTGCTAGTCCTGTTATCTGTCTTGTTATTCCTTTTTCTATATCTCCTATTGATACTTCTCCATAATGTGATTTCCAAGCACTTGCTATTTTT
>NZ_LKKV01000110.1:0-230 GCF_001902585.1 Streptobacillus notomytis
GAATCTTTTATTGTACCATTAAATAAAGGTGATCTATTTAAATTATCTCTAATTATTTTATGTAAATCTAAATTTGTTCTTGTAATATAGCATGAAAGTTGTTTAGTATTTTCAATTACTTCATTAGGTGTAGAACTTGAAAACTTAATAATCTTAGAAGTTTCACCAGGTTGTCCTTCTATTGAGGATAAAGTAATCAAATTTAATGATAAAGATTCACATCATCTATT
>NZ_LKKV01000111.1:0-3815 GCF_001902585.1 Streptobacillus notomytis
AATATTTATGATTTCCTTCCTTACCTGAAACTTTACCACCATTTGCATATCCATACACTTCTCCTTTTTCATCTATCTTCTCATAAAGTTGTTTAAAATATTCCTTATAATCATGCTCTGTAACTGATTGAGTATACGAAGATACATCATCATTACCTATAGCTATAGAAGATCTTCCTATAGCATAAGTATTATTTCCTACAGATGTTGCTTGTGCAGTTGAGAAAACTGCATTTCCTATTGCAACTCCTTGTTCATCACTATCTCCAACACCATTATTAATATTAAAATGATCTTTATACACATGTGCATGACTACCAAGAACTACAGATTTTTTTATATCAGATTTTGTATTAGCACCTATTACAACACTTTCTGCCTTCTCAGATATAGCGTTAAACCCTATTACCACATTTTCTGAACCCTTAGCATGCGTTTTTCCACCTGCTCCTATTACAACTGAGTGTTCAGTATTATATTGATTTTCATATTTTGCTAGTATTATATTATTTTTATTATTATTTTCTCCATCTCTGCCAGAAACACCTGATTTTCCAACAGTCCCAGTACCATCATTTATGGCTAACCAAGATCCATAAGACATTGTTGATAGTCCCATAAATCCAAAAATTAAATATCTTATTACAGTTTTATCATTTATACTCACTTTATTCTTTAAAGTGTTCTTTAAAATTTTCTTTAATTCATAAGTTTTAATATTCTTCATTTCCCTTTTATTTCCTTTTTATCTTTATTACCTTTTCACCTTTATATATTGTTAAATTTTCTAACACCATTTAATTTTTATACTTTTTTATCAATAATTTTTCCCTTAACTCTTTATTCATTTTCTTTTTACTCTTTCATTTTTATTAATTATCTTAATGTTAAAATTTTTAAAAAAATATTAATAAATCTTTTTGCATTATCTAATTATCAATAAATTCTAATATATATACCTCCTACACTAATTTTTATATATAAAAAATTCCAAAATATTATACCCCCCCCCCACTGTTTTGTCAACAACTTAATTTTTGTTCTATAAAAATTGTTAAATAAAGTAAAAAGAAGACTATCAATGTTAATGATAATATAATATTTATAAAATATTTTTGATTTTTAAAAAATACAATGAATTTTGAAAATATTAACACAAGCACTAACTCTATAATACATTCTTACTTTTTATTAACCAATTTATAGAATTCATCAAACTTGAATTTTAGTTCTTTCAATTCATCTTTTTTTGATTTTTTATCTTTAACATATTTTTTCAATGATTCTAATAATTTCCCTTATTCTAATATACTAACACTTTTTATTTTATAATCTATGATTATTGGATTAGCACAATTTGAAACAATGTTTATAAATTTTGATTTGCTTTCTGTTTTTGTAATTATTTCTTTATTACCCCTCAAAATTATTTCATTGTATTCTAAACCTAAATTTAAACTAAAATTCATCCCTTTATATTTATCATATTATGTATTAATATCAAAATTATATTTCCTAATTTAACCAAATGATGAAAATTGTAACACATTACTTTATTTACAGATGATATAACATTTATTTTAAAATCTTCTACATCTTTTTTAATATCAAAAAAGGTATAAAGATATAGTTTAATTTACCATTAAATGTTAAAGCTTTTATTTCATCTTCAACTATGCTATTCTTATATCTAATTATTTTTTTAAATTTTGTTAATCTTGAATATTCAAGACCAAATTTCCTAACAATATCTTTTTCTTCTTTTGCAAATAATATTCTTGGTTTAATAAGAAAGTTAACTATTAAAAGATTTAAGAATAAACTTAAATCTGGCTTATCTTAATCCCTGTTTCAATATTTCCAGAAGTTTTAAATTGAATAGTATTTGGATTTGCTAATAATGTATCTTCAAAACTATCATCTATTAAATATTTTTTCACTTTTATACATTCCTATTATTACAGAAACATATGATTTATTTATATCTAATGACAACTCTAAATTATTTGAAAATACTATATTATTCATATCATATAGTAATAAAGATGTTCCTGATTTATATTTTTTACCTAAATGTACTGAATTTATATTATTAAATGGAGCTATAATTATATTATTATCATCTTGTGATAAAGACTCTTTACTATCTGGTAATTGATTAATAATAAATGCATGATCTACACTGCAACTTTTTAAAGTTCATCATCTAAATAGTAATTAACCTCTCCATTAACATACTTATTATTAGAAATTAATCCTAACTTTTCTATGTCATATGAGGCATTCTTACCTGACAAATCAACACCTAATCCCAATCCTGAATACTTTTCTTTTAATTTAAAGCTTCGTATATTTCTTAGTTCAATATTTTTTAATGAATTAAAACTCCATTTTCTAACCTTACTTCCCCCTTCGACTACATAAAAATTTTGTTAAAAGCATTATATCAATAAAAAAAATAGAGAATTTGTATTTTTTAAATTCTCTATTTTATACAATTTACCATCTATATTCAAGACCTGTTCTAACATTAAAATTAACACCTTTAAAATATCTGTTATAAAAATAAACAGGGGTTTCCATACTCAATGTCGCATTCAAATTATGAATTAAATTATAAGTCATTTTAACTTCTGGAATTATTGTATTTTTAATTATCATATTTCTACTTCCGAACATTTGAATATCACTACCTAGTACTATTTTACTTGTTGCTTCATAACGTGCAGTTAATTTATGTCTAATACCCAAAGAGATTCCAATTTTATACTTTAGAACAAATTTATATCCTAAATATGTATCCAAATTTAAATCAATTTTTTTAACATGTAAAAAAATCTTTTCTTGTATTTTAACTTCTTCCTTTTTTAAACCTGGATAATTTAATATCTCTTTTAATTTTCTTTCTTTCATTTCCCTATAATTTCCAACAAATAATGGTCTGAAAGATTCATAAATTGTTTCATCTTTTGCACCATTTTTTTTAACAAAATCTTTCATAGATTGTAATACATTGCCATCCTTAATTTCTACTTGATTATCAGGATTTTTCTTAATTTCTTCTGTAAAATTAGGCTTATTTGAACTAGATTTAAGACTGACTATTCTAGATTTAGTTTCCTTTATTATATCCTCTCTATCCATTTCAACTAATTTAGTCTCATTATATGATGTCCTCAGACTTAAATTAAAATTAATTCCTTTATCTTGTAAATATTCTGTATCAATCTCAAATCTATACTTTCTACTATCTAAACTAGTAATATTTTTATTTGTTTTTATTATATTTTCTGTTATAACTTCTTTAAAATAATTGTATTCTTTACTTGAAAATATATTAAGAAACCAATTATCATTTCTTTTTTGATGATTCCATGCAAAAAAATCATCTGTAGGTATCTCTCTATCCGTTTTATCTTCTGTTTTTTGTTTTTCTATATAAGCTGAAGCGTTAATAGTATCTAATTTAACATTTATTCTAGATTTACCCTCTTCTTTTTTTATATCTATAAAAGGTGTAATTGTATAATTTACTTTTTCATTAAAATTTATTCTAGATAATCCATATCTAGTATGATCATATTCATCTTGACTTGAACCTCTATTTTTTACTATATTTAAAATATCCGGTTTTAATTCATCCTCTACTATATCTTTCATAGATTTAATTATTTTTTTAAATCCTACTGTAGTAGAAAATTCTGTGCCCTTTGAATACTCTAAACCAAACTTTATTACAGTTTCTTTATCTTCATTACCTATTATTAGCCTTGGTTTAACAGGAAAGTTAAATATTAATGGATTTAAAGATAAAC
>NZ_LKKV01000112.1:0-101034 GCF_001902585.1 Streptobacillus notomytis
GGTAAGGCAAATATAAATAGTAAATTAAATGTTGGATTAAATTTAGGTATAGATTTCAATTTTTAGATCCCTAGTTTTGACTAGGGATTTTAAATTGGAAGATAAAACCACGTTATATTGAAAATAATCACAATATATGGTATAATTTAGGAGAAAATTTGACTAGAGAGAAGGAAGTTAAATGAAGATTAAACCATTAGGTAATAGAATATTAATCGAAAAAGTTAAAGTTGAAAAAAGAACTAGAACAGGGTTAATATTAACGGAAAATATAGAAGCTGAAAATAACTATGCAAAAGTTTTAGAAGTGTCAGAAGATGTTGTTGGAAAAATAAAGAAAGATGACATGGTATTAGTAGATTTATCTAATTCTATGGAAGTTAGAGTAAGTGGAAATATTAAATATATTTTAGATGTTAAAGATATATATGCAATAGTTGGAGGAAATGATGAGTAAGATAATAAAGTTTAATGAGGAGGCTAGATTAGCTTTACAAAAAGGTGTAGATATTTTAGCTGATGCAGTTAAGATTACATTAGGACCTCGTGGTAGAAATGTTGTACTCGATAGAGGTTATGGATCGCCATTAATTACTAATGATGGTGTAACAATAGCAAAAGAAATTGAACTAGAAGATTATACTGAAAATTTAGGTGCTCAACTTATGAAGGAAGTTGCTATTAAAGCTAATGATGTTGCAGGTGATGGTACAACTACGGCTACAGTTCTTGCTCAAAGTTTAATTAAAGAAGGATCTAAAATGATACAAGCAGGAGCAAATCCTGTATTTATAAGAAGAGGTATAGAAAAGGCTTCTAAATTAGCAGTAGAAAAATTAAAAGAAAGATCAGTTACAATTAAGGATAATAATGAAATAGAGCAAGTTGCATCTATTTCAGCTGCTGATGAAAATATTGGTAAATTAATAGCTAGTGCAATGAAAACAGTGGGTGAAAATGGAGTAATAACAGTTGAGGAAGCTAAGTCTTTAGAAACTTCAATGGAAGTAGTAGAGGGTATGCAATTTGATAATGGATATTTATCTCCATACATGGTTACTGATACAGAAAGAATGAGTGTAGAACTTGAAAATCCATATATACTTTTAACTAGCAGAAAAATTAATTCTATGAAAGAAATTTTAGGATTACTTGAAAAAGTAGTAGAAAATTCTAAACCATTATTAATAATTGCAGATGATATAGAAGGAGAAGCACTATCTACATTAGTGTTAAATAAGATTAGGGGAGCTTTAAATGTTGTTGTAGTTAAAGCACCTGCATTTGGAGATAGAAGGCTTGCTATGCTTGAAGATATAGCAATATTAACAGGAGCTATAGTAATTTCAGAAGAAAAAGCAATGAAGTTAGAAGATTCAGATTTAGATGATTTAGGTATGGCAAGAAGGGTTAAAGTAACAAAAGATAAAACAATAATTGTAGATGGAATGGGAAATGAATTAGAAAGAAAAGAAAGAATAGTTCAAATAAAAGGACAAATAGAGGAAAGTAAATCAGAATACGATAAAGAAAAATTACAAGAGAGATTAGCTAAATTATCAGGGGGTGTAGCTGTTATAAGAGTAGGAGCTGCAACTGAAACAGAAATGAAAGAAAAGAAAATGAGAATAGAAGATGCCTTAAATGCAACTCGTGCAGCAGTAGAAGAAGGAGTAGTAGCAGGTGGAGGTACTGCCTTAGTTCAAATTTTTAAAGATATTAAGGAATTTAATATTGAAGGAGAAGAAGGTATAGGAGTAGAAATATTTAAAAAATCCTTATTTGCTCCTTTAAGACAAATAGCTATTAATTCAGGAGTTGATGCTGGGGTTGTAGTAGATAAAGTACTTAATTCAGAATTAAATTATGGATACGATGCTTTGAAAGAAGAATATGTAAATATGTTTGAACGTGGAATATTAGATCCAACTAAAGTTACACGTTCAGCTATACAAAACTCTAGCTCAATAGCTTCTATTTTGTTGACTACTGAAGTTAGTGTTGTTACAAAAGAAGAAAATAAGAATCAACAAATGCCAAATATGTATTAGGAGAAAAAATGAAAAAGAAAAAGAGAATCGTTAATAGATTAATTTTTCTATCATTATTAATAATCACATTTTTATTAAATAGAGATAAGATATTTAGATTTACTAAAAATACGTTATCAGATATTGATTTTAAATTGGTAGAAGTAAAAGCATTGATATATGATGCTTATAGTAGATATAATGAGAAATTAGATTATTTAAATAATGTAGAAGAAAAAATTGAAGAATTAGAAAAATTAAAATCAGAAATACAGTTATTAAATACTGAAAAAATGGAATTAGAAAAATTTGAAAAAGAAAATACAGAATTAAGATCATATCTTAAACTTGAAAATACGTCTAATAAGAAATTTATAGTAGCAGAAGTAATATTAAAAGATGATTTACATGAGCAAGATGTAATATTTATTAATAAAGGAAGTAAAGATGGAATAGAAGAAAATTTACCTGTAATATTAAATTCTAATATTATAGGTAAAGTTAATAAGGTATCAGAAAATTATTCTGAGATTTATTTATTATCAAATCCTAACTTTAAAATGTCAGTTAATGTAAATGGAATATTTACAGGAATAATACGTGGAAAAGGATCATTAAACTTTATTGTTAATAATTTTAATGTAGAAAAGGCTGATAAAATAATGGGATTTAGTCTAGTAACATCAGGAATTAGTGAGACGTATCCAAAAGGATTACCTATAGGAACTTTTAAATTACAGAATAGAGAAAAATTAATGGATAGTAAAGAATTAAATTTTAGTATAAGTGATAAGATAGTAGGGATAAATACAGTTGTTGTGTATAAATTTAAAAATACTAAATTTAAGTTATTAAAAGAAATAGAAAGCGATGCACTGAAATGAAAAAAGTTCTTATATTAACTATTTTATTAATTAGTTTAACTTTTTCTAAGACTTTTGATTTTTTACAACAAAATTTTAATGCTGAAATTACTGAATTTTCAGAGATAAATAATAAAAAAAAGAAAAAAATATATAATTTGGAATATAAACCAAATATAGTGAAGTTTGAAGTTTTAGAACCTAAATTAAACAGTGGTGAAATAATTACATATTCAAGCGGAAAAAAAACACTTTATTCTCCTAAATTGAAGCAGACAATAGAACAAAAATTAAGTTTTGATGATACTTCACTTTATTCAATATTAGAAGAATTATCTAATATGGACCAAAATAGTACATATGAAGTAAAAAATAAGAAATACATATTTGAAAATAAGGTTTTAGTAGAAATAATAGCAGATAAATATAAAATAAAATTTAGAGAATATATTGATAATAAACCAAGAAGAATACAATATGTTTCTAATTATGCAAATTTTGAATATTTGATAAAATATTAATGAAGTTAATAAATGATGAGGCTATTATTTTAAATAAAAAGGAGATTTCAGGTAGTAGTGTATTGGTTACAATGTTTACAAAAAAACACGGTAAAATTTCTGCGATAATTTTTAATGCTAGAAATTCAAAGAAAAAACATTTAGCATCTATAATGCCATTAAGTATAAGTGATGTAGAAATAGAAGTTAAATCTAATTCTAAAATAATAAGGAATACTATATTAAAAAAAAGTTTTGATAAATCATTATTAAAAATAGAAAAACTTCAATTATCACTTTATGTACTTCATTCATTAAATCAAGTATTAGAATTTGATAATTTAGAAGAGGAACTATATGATAAAAGCATAGAAATACTAGAATATATAAATGGATTAGATGATGATACATTAATGAATATGAATTTTAATATATTTATTTTAGTTACATTCTTAAGAAGATTAATGATAGAACTTGGGATATATGATATAAATCAATTGATTAATCAATATGGTTTATTTAATGAATATAGAGATTATCTTGAATATTCTAAAAATGGTATTACTAAAGATACTAATAGTTTGGTTACTATGTTAAATTGTTTTCAAGATTATATAAATAACTATTTTAACATTAGATTAGATTATAAAAAAATATTGATACTTTAGATAAAGGAGAAAATGAATGAAAACAAACTATATCTTTGAAAAAATATATATAGATGGAATAAATTTAAATTTACAGGCAAAAAACAAGAATTCTTTATTAAAAGAAATGTTTAAAAGTTTAGAAAATAATGAAAATATATTAGATAAAGAAAAAGCTTTTGAAGATTTAATGGAAAGAGAAATGTTAGGTACTACAGGTATAGGTAGAGGAGTTGCTATACCTCATGCAAAAACAAGTGCTGTTAAAGATATTATAATAAGTGTAGGTATATTTAAAGAAGGAATAGAGTATGAGGCTATTGATGAAGAAAAAGTTAATATATTATTTATGTTCTTATCTCCAATTGAATTAAGTAGAGAATATTTAATTATACTTGCAAAAATTTCAAGATTCTGTCAAGATGATCAATTTAGAAAATCTGTATTAGAGGTTAAGACAAAAGAGGAATTAATAAAATTAATTAAAAATATGGAAATATAAGGAGTAGTTATGAAATGTCCTTATTGTGGTGATAAAGAAACAAGAGTAGTTGATAGTCGTTCATATAGTGATGGCAATTCAATAAAAAGAAGACGTCAATGTGATTTATGTAATAAGAGATTTAATACAATTGAAAAGATTTTTAATTTACCAATAGTAGTAATTAAAAAAAATGGAGAAATTGAAGAATTTGATAGAAATAAAATATATCAAGGTATAATGAGATCTTTAGTTAAAAGAAACTATGTACAAAATAAAATAGATGAAATGATAGATGAAATAGAAAGAGATATATTAACCAATTATGACGGTAAAATACATAGTAAAATATTAGGTGATACTATACTTGAAAAATTATTCTTATTTGATGAAGTAGCATATATTAGATTTGCTTCTGTTTATAATAAATTTGAAAATTTGGATAGTTTTTTAAATACTATTAAAGAAGTAAAAAAAAGAAAAAGGAAGAGATAAAATGAAGAAAAAGCTATATACTTTAGTAACTATAGCCTTATTTTTAGTAATATTTTTAGCATTACTTTTTAGAATATATAATAATATTAAGCAAAGTAGAGAAATAAATATAAAATTAATTGAAAATAATCAAAAATATGAAAGATTGAAAGAAGAGAAAGAAAAATTACAAAAAGAATTAGAAGAATCTAGAAAAGGTATTAATAAAGAAAAATTTGTAAGAGATAATTTAAATTTAAAAAAAGATGGTGAAAGAATATATAAAATTGTAGATGAAGATATTCAAGAATCTGAATCTAAAAATAAAGAAAATGGAGAATAGTATGAATGAAATTAAAATGAAGATAAATGAAATTAGAGTTTCAGATCCTAAAGTAAAAATTACATATAGACTTTCAAATTTATACTTTTTTAGATCACTTATTTTAATAGCAATTATCTTGTTTACTATAATTTATGTAGGAATAGATTTATTTAAAAAAGATTTATCTAATAATTATTTTACTATATTCATCATTTTAGGTTTGATGGCATATATAATATTTTATCTAAATACAGTATTAAAATTTAAAATACATGTAGATGAGAATGAAATAATGGATAAAAATAATAAGGTAATGATAAATCAAATAGAAAAATTAAGTTTAAGAGTTATGAGAATTTACAAAAATTCAAATGAAAATTGTCTGATAGTAAAAACAAAAGATAAAAAAGAATTTGTATATAGATTAAATATTAATGATAAATACAAATTTATAAAGCAAATATCTATTCTTACAAATCTTGATGTAATTATAGAGGAATAGAGGATAAATGATAGAATTTTTTATAGCAAAAAGACATATAATAGAGAGAAAATTTCAATCCATAGTTTCTATTTTAGGGATTGCAATTGCTCTTACAGTTTTTGTGGTGTCTCTTACAGTATCTAATGGTTTAAAAGATAATATGTTAAATTCAATACTTACACTTTCACCACATATTAGTGTTGGAATTTACCAGGATTATCAACAAGAATATAAGGAAATTAGTAAAGATTTTGATAAATATAATTTTAAAGATATAAATTATAGAATTGATACGCAGGGTTTAGTTAAAGTTAATGGGATTACTACATCTACTTTAATTATTGGAACTAATTTAGAAAATCTTAATTTAAATATTGTTAATGGGAAAATAGAAAAAAATAATTTGACTTCGGTTTTAGTGGGTAATGAATTTATAAAAAATACAGGAATTATGATAGGAGATGAAATAAATGTAATTACATCTGAAATGAGAGAAATTAGGGCAGTTGTTTCAGGTGTTTTTAAAACAGGTTTCTATAATTATGATTCTGATTTATTACTTTTTCCACTTGAGACCTTACAATTATTGGAAGAAAGAGGAGAAGTTGCATCGACTATTTCTATTTTAGTTGACAATCCAACTAAAATTAAAAATTTGAATTTATTAGTTAAGGATATAAATGATAATTATGGAAATAAAGTTTTTGCAAGAAGTTGGAATATGGATAACCAAAGTTTATTAAGTGCAATAAATTTTGAAAAATTTGTTTTAGTATCAATCTTAAGTATGATAATACTTATTGCCTCATTTGCAATATCAGTAATATTAAACATGATAGTTAGAGAAAAAATAACAGATATTGGTATATTAAAAGCAATGGGATTTGCTGATAAAAATATATTAAAAATATTTTTATTTGAAGGATTAATTATTGGAATAGCAGGAATGATACTTTCTATATTGTTTTCACCAGTTATAATAATACTTCTAAAAGTAATATTTAAATACTATATTACTTCTACTTATTATTTAGAAACACTTCCTATAAGTATAAGTTTAACAGAAATGTTAATGATTTATTCTATATCTTTCCTATTAATTTTAGCATCTACAATAATGCCTTCTATAAAGGCATCAAAAATGAATACGACAGAAGCTATAAAATATAATAATTAGGGGGATAAGATGTTAGAATTGAAAAATGTATGTAAAACATATTTTACTAAAGCTGAGAAAATAAATATATTAAAAAGTGTAGATTTTAAATTTGAAAATGGAGATTTTTTTTCAATACAAGGTAAATCCGGTAGTGGTAAAACGACATTATTAAATATTCTTGGGTTACTTGATGATGTTACAATTGGTGAAGTGCTAATTGATGGTGAGAATATAAGTGATAAGAATATTACAGAAATTAGGAGAAATAAAATTGGTTTTGTATTTCAGTTTCACTATTTGTTAAATGAGTTTACAGCTCTTGAAAATGTTATGATACCTGCCTTAGTAAATTCTAGTAAATCAAGAAAAGAAATTGAAAATAAGGCTAAAAATTTATTACAAGAGGTAGGTTTAGAACATAGGATAAATCATAAACCTCAAGAATTATCTGGTGGTGAAAAACAAAGAGTTGCAATAGCAAGAGCATTAATTAATGATCCAGAAATAATACTTGCAGATGAGCCCACAGGGAATTTAGATTATGAAACAAGTAATTTGATTAATGAATTATTTGTTAAAATAAATAATAAGGGACAAGGTATAATAATTGTAACTCATAGTGTTGAACTTGCTAATTTAGCCAAAGTAAAATATAAGATAGAAAATGGTAAATTAAAACAGATTTAAACTTGAAAAAAAATAAATTGGGGGTATAATATAGTAAGGAAGCAATGAAAGGAAGTGCTAATTATGAAAATAATTATTAGTGGAAAACAATTGGAAATGACAGAACCTATTAAAAAATATGTGGAAAGTAAAATATCTAAAATTACGAAATATTTAGAAAATATTCCAGAAGTTGATGTAACTTTAACGGTTGAACCAACTAAGTCAGAAGGAAAATTGTATAAAGCGATAGCTACAGTTTATGCTCCTAATAAAACTATAAGACAAGAAGAAAGTGATGCAGATTTATATGCTGCTATTGATAATCTATCTTCAGGTTTAGAAAGACAAGTAAGAAAATATAAAGAAAAAATGAAAAATAGAGATTAATAGTAATTTGAGAGCTAATGCTCTCATTTATTTTAATTAAATATCTTGACATAAATTGATATTAATGATAATATAATTATACATTGTAACGATTACAAATTTAAAATTAAAATAGGAGGATAAAAATGAATAAAACAATTAATGCTTTAAACTTATATTTAGCAGATTTAAATGTATTTTATAGAAAGGTTCAAAATTACCATTGGAATGTTGTTGGACAAGGATTCTTTACTTTACATGCTAAATTAGAAGAAATATATGATGCTGTTAATGAAAAAATTGATGTAATAGCAGAAAGAATATTATCTATAGGTGGAAGACCATATGGAAATATGAAAAAATACTTAGAGGTTACAACAATAACTGAAGCTAATGATGAAGATATTAATGTATTTGAGTTATTAAAAGTATTAATAGTTGATATAGAAAATTTACTTTCACAAGTAAGAAACTTAAAACGAATAACAGATGAAGAAGGAGATTTTGGAACAAGCGCTGAACTTGATAATCATATTTCTGAATATGAAAAACTTCTTTGGATGTTCAAATCTTACGTTAAATAGTTGAAGAAAAGCTAGTTTTTACTAGCTTTTTATTTTTAAAAATTATTTGTATTTTCTTTTTTAAAATGTTAAAATATTGTATACTAAAATAAATGGGAGTATATATGATAGGGATAATAGGTGCCATGAATGAGGAAGTAAATGTAATTTTACAGGAAATGAAAAATGTAGAAATGAAAATTGTAAATGGAAATACTTTTCATACTGGTTTCTTAAATGATAAAAAAGTAGTTTTAGTTGGATGTGGTATTGGTATGGTTAATGCAGCTATTATTACAACTTTGTTAGTTAATGAATTTAAAGTAAAAAAAATATATTTTTCAGGTGTTGCAGGTTCAACTTCAAGTAAATTAAAAATAGGTGATATAGTAATATCTACTGAACTTCAAGAATATCTATTTGACACTACTGAATTTGGATATGAAAGAGGTATAATCCCTAGAATGGAAACATCTATTTTTAAACCAAAAGAAATGCTTAAATATGCTATGATGAAACTGGAGGGAGAAAAAATATATTTTGGTAAGATAGTATCAGGAGATAAATTTATTTCAGATTATGAGGAAAAAATTAAAATTGGTAAGGAATTTACTTCTTTATGTGTAGATATGGAATCTGCTTCAGTTGCCCATTGTGCTTATTTATTAGGTGTAGATTTTTTAATAATTAGATCTATATCAGATACATTAACAGGAAAAGCAACTATGGAATTTGAAAAGTTTGTTAATTTAGCTTCTGAAAATTCAAAAAATATACTTAAAAAATTAATATAGGTGAAAAAATGAGAAGATTAAGAAAAATTTTAAGGATAATATTTTGGGTAATATTTTTTTTAGGAGTATTTTATACATATTCTAAAATAAAATATATTAAAAAATATGCTTATAATAATACAGATTTAATATTACAAGATTATAATATTAGAAAAAATGGATTTTATGAAAATAATATACAAGAAGAAGATAAAAGTGAAGTAGATAAAGAAGTTGATAAAATAATAAGACAACATGTTGATAACAAAAATAAAAATTAAACAATATGAAAGAGAAAATGAATTATATATAAAAAGGAGTAAGATATGAGAATTGGTTTATTTTCAGATACATATTTACCTCATGCAAATGGGGTTGCAGTTTGTGTATACACATTGAAAAAAGGATTAGAAGAATTAGGGCATGATGTTTATGTCATTACATGTAATGATAGTATGAAATTAACTATGGAGGATAATGTAATAAAATTACCGTCATTCTTATTAAAGAATTTTTATAATTATTCTATTACAGGTCCTTTTCATTATTCGATGTTTAATGAAATTAAAAAATTAAATTTAGATGTAATACATATACATACAGAATTTGGTGTAGCTATTTTCGGTAGAATATTATCTAAAACACTTGGTATACCGTTAATATATACTTATCATACAATGTTAGAAGATTATGTACATTATATTAATTTTATGAATATTAATATATTAAACAAACCTTTTGTAAAAGTGGTTGAAATTATTTCTAAAGCATACTGTTATCCTTCAAATACGGTAATAGTTCCATCTAAAAAAACATATGATGTTTTAATGAAATATGCTATAAAGAATACAGATGTAAGGGTATTGCCTTCTGGTATTGATCTTGAAAAATTTAAAAATCCTAATCAAGAAAATATTAAAAAATTAAGAGAACAATTTAACCTAAATGGTAAGAAAGTTATGATATATTTAGGTAGAGTAGCTAAAGAAAAAAATATTGGTATAGTATTAGAAACTATAAAAAATAGAAAAGATATTATATTACTTGTAGTAGGAGAAGGACCAGAACTTAAATATTTTGAAGAAAACTATAATTTTGAAAATATCATATTCTGTGGTAAAAAGGAATATTATGAAGTTCCTGATTACTATAGCTTATCTGACGCTTTTATTTCTGCAAGTACTTCAGAAACTCAAGGACTTACTTTTATAGAAGCTATGTCTACAGGTAAAGTTCTGTTCTGTAGTGATAGAGTAGTTCTTAAAGATTTATTATTTGAAAATGAAAATGGATATTTTTTTGAAAGTGTAGAAGAATTGAATAAGAAAATAGATATATTTTATTCTTTAGATTCAGATAAGAGAAATCTAATGATGAAGAGATCTAGAGAAATATCAGAAAACTATGATTTAAAATTATTCATTAAAAAAGTAGAAGGTATTTATAAAGATAATTTAGGTAAGATATATAGAATACAAAAAATTAAATTAAATAAAGATGGAAGCTTTAGGGTTAATATAAGGAATAAGGCGTATAAGATTAGCAAGGAATTATTTAATGAATTAGATTTAAAAGTGAATAATAAGATTGATAAATCTACTTTAAATACAATTAGAGAAAACAAAATGTAAAATACTGAAATTTTTCAGTATTTTTTTATATAAATTTGCAATAGGTAAAAAAAAATGGTAAAATTTAGTATTAAAATAGTAGTTTAGGGGAGAGTTTTATGGCAAATGTTACAGGAAAAGAAGTTTATCATAGAATTAAAGAAAATATTATAAAAAATTATAAAGAATTAGATATAGAAAAAATAGAAGAAGCGTATATTTTAGCAGATGAAGCTCATAGAACCCAAAAAAGGAAAAGTGGTGAAGAATATATAATTCACCCTCTTGAAGTTGCAGAAATATTACTTGCATTAAGAATGGATACAGACACTATAGTAGCAGGTATATTACATGATGTTGTTGAAGATACATTTATAACTATATCAGATATAGAATATAGTTTTGGTAAAGAAGTTTCTATGCTTATAGATGGTGTTACAAAATTAAGGAATTTACCTAAAAAAGAAGGTAAGCAAATAGAAAATATCCGTAAAATGGTTGTTGCTATGTCTGAAGATGTTAGAGTTGTAATTATTAAACTTGCAGATAGATTACATAATATGAGAACTCTAAAATATCAAACTCCCGAAAAACAAATAGAAAAATCTAAAGAAACTATGGATATTTATGCACCTATAGCACATAGAATTGGTATGGGAAAAATTAAATCTGAATTAGAAGATATATCTTTTTATTATTTAAATCCAAAAGGTTATCAAGAAATTAAAGAGCTTGTTAATACCAAAAAAGAAGAAAGAGAAAGATATATAAAAAAAATAATAGAAATAATTGAAAAAGAGTTGAAAAACTCATCTATTGATGCATATGTAAATGGAAGAACTAAGCATTTATATAGTATATATAGAAAAATGTATGAAAAGAATAAACAATTTAAAGAATTAACAGATTTAACAGCAATAAGAGTATTAACTAAAAAAGAAGTAGATTGCTATGCAGTATTAGGGTTAATACATTCTATATTCACACCTATTTCCGGTAGATTTAAAGACTATATTGCTGTACCTAAAGCAAATGGGTATCAATCTATACATACAACAGTTAGAGGTATAGATAATCAGATTATAGAAATACAGATAAGAACAGAAGAAATGCATCAAATTGCAGAAGAAGGAGTTGCTGCACATTGGATGTATAAAGAAAAAAAATCAAAGGATAAAAATGAAAAATATTATGGTGTAATAAAGAAAATTGTTGAATCAAGTATTGAAGGAATAAATAATATTGAACCTGTTGAAACATTTGCCAAAGAAGTAACAGAACATATATTAAAGAAAACAATATTTGTATTCACTCCTAAGGGTGATGTTGTAGAACTTCAAGCAGGATCAACAGTATTAGATTTTGCATTTCAAGTACATACTCAAATAGGATATAGAACTATAGGAGCAAAAATAAATGATAGAATAGTAACGCTTGATCATGTAGTAGAAAACGGTGATAAGATAGAAATTTTAACATCTAAAACAGCTAAGGGACCAGGTAATGATTGGATAAATATAGTAAACAATCAAAATTCTAAATCTAAAATCAGAAAATGGTTTAAGGATATGGAATTTGAAATAAAATCTAAAGAAGGAGAAGCTCTTTTAAATGAAGAATTTAACAAAATAGGTTTAAAATTTAAAGATTATGAAGATGATGATAAAGTTTTACTATACATGAAAAAATTTAATATTGTCTCTTTAGGTCAACTTTATTATAAATTTGCAAATAATGAATTAACTTTAGAACATTTTATAGCAAAATTTGAGAAAAAAGAAGAAGTAAATGTAGAGCAAGTTATAGAAGAAGAAACAGCAAAAACTACTCAAAAAATAAGAGAAAATAATCAAGGAATAAAGGTAAGTGGTTCAGATAACACATTATTTAATTTTGCAAAATGTTGTTCACCATTGCCAGGTGATATAATTTCAGCATTTATTACAAGAGGTAGAGGAATAGTAATACATAGATCAGATTGTCATAACATGAAAAGATTACTAGAAAATGAGCCTGAAAGAGAAATAGAAGTATATTGGGATGAAAAATTATTAGAAAAATCTAATGCTAAATATCAAATGTATTTTGCAATTAAAACAGTGGGAAGAACAGGATTAATGCTTGATATTATGAGACTTCTTAATGAATATAAGATAGATTTAACTGGTGTTAATACTAAGGTTATTAAAGAAAATGGAGAAGAACTAGCTATTATTCATTTAGGAGTTTTGGTTAAGAGAAGAGAAGATTATGAAAAATTATGTAAGAATTTATTAAATATGAGAGAAATACTTGATATAATACGTAAATAGGGAAGGTAAATAATGGAAAAACCGATTAAATATAGTTTAGAAAAGAAGGATGGAAGGTCTAGAGCTGGAATAATTGAAACACCTCATGGAATTATACATACTCCTGTATTTATGCCAGTTGGTACACAAGCTACAGTTAAAACTATGACTCCTGAAGAATTGGAAGAAATAGGAGCTGAGATAATACTTGGTAACACATATCATCTTTATTTAAAACCTGGAGATGAATTAATTGCAAAATTTGGTCATCTACATAATTTTATGAATTGGAAAAAACCTATACTTACTGATAGTGGTGGATTTCAAATATTTTCATTAGGAGATTTAAGAAAAATAAAGGAAGAAGGAGCTTATTTTAGATCACATCATGATGGCTCAAAACACTTTATTTCCCCTGAAAAATCTATAGAAATACAAAATAATTTAGGTTCAGATATTATGATGGTTTTAGATGAATGTCCTCATGGATTATCTACAAGAGAATATTTAATTCCATCAATAGAAAGAACTACTAGATGGGCTAAAAGATGTATAGATGCTAATAAAAATCCTGAAAAGCAAGGGCTTTTTGCTATAGTACAAGGTGGAATTTATGAAGATTTAAGAGAAAAATCACTTAATGAATTATTAACTATGGATGATGGATTTTCTGGTTATGCAATAGGAGGACTTGCAGTTGGGGAACCACGTGAGGATATGTATAGAATACTTGAACATACAACTCCTTTATTACCTGAAATGAAACCTAGATATCTTATGGGTGTAGGAGAACCATTAGATATGTTAGAAGCAATTGAAAATGGTATAGATATGATGGATTGTGTTCATCCATCAAGAATTGGTAGACATGGAACTGTATTTACAAAATATGGTAGACTTATAGTTAAAAATAAAGAATATGAATATGATGATAGACCTTTAGATGTTAGTGATAACTATGTTTGTAGAAATTATTCTAGGGCATATATTAGACATTTATTCAAAACTAATGAAATTTTAGGTCAAAGACTTGCAACTTATCAAAATATTTGGTTTTTAATAAATATGATGAAAGAAGCAAGACAAGCTATATTAGAAGGAAGATTTAAAGAATTTAAAAAAGAATTTATAAAAAATTACACTCAAGGGAAAAATTCTGAATGGATAAGACCTAAAGATATCAGAAAGGGGGAGTAATGAATATTAGATTAAGTAAAATTAATGCAATAGGATTAGGATATGGAGAACTTGCATTAAAAGGTAAAAATAGAGGTATTTTTGAAGGTAATATTAAACAAAGAATAAATAATAAAATATCATCATTTAATGCGAAATTAGTAAATGATTTATCTAAACTTTATGTATATACAAATGAAGAAAATATAGAAAATTTAATAGCAGAGTTAAAAAAGATTTTTGGTATAAATAATATTAATTTTTCTGTTATGATAGATACTGATGAGAAATTAATAAAAGATAAATTGCAAGATATTGCAACTGAGCTATATCAAGATGGTGCAAGAACTTTTAAAATAGAAGTTAATAGAGCTAATAAAAAATTTGAAAAAAATTCTATGGACTTTGCTAAAGAACTTGGAGCTCACGTTTTAATAAATACAGAATTTACTAAGGTTTCTATGAGAAATCCTGATGTTTTAATATCTTTAGACATAAGAGAAAAAACATATATTTATACACAGAAAATAAACACTTATGGTGGATTACCTTTAGGTTCTGCAGGTAATGGATTATCTTTAATTTCTGGAGGAATAGATTCTCCAGTTGCTTCATTTTTAATGTCTAAGAGAGGATTAAAACTTGATTTTGTTACTTATCATTCTTTTCCTTTTACTTCAGAAAAGGCATTAGTTAAAATTGAAGAATTAGTAAAAATATTAACAGAATATAATGGGAAATCAAAATTTTATTCTATGAATATTTTACCAATACAACAAGCAATTAATGAAAAAACTAGTAAAGAATATGCAACTATTCTTACAAGACGCGCTATGATGAGACTTTCTGAAATGCTTGCTAAGAAAAATAATTTAAGAGCTTTAGTAACTGGAGAAAGTTTAGGACAAGTTGCTTCTCAAACTCTTGAAGGATTGAATTGTACAGAAGCAGCTGTAACAGATTTAGTTGTATTTAGACCATTAATAAGTATAGATAAACTTGAAATAATTGAAAAAGCAAATGAAATAGGGACATATAAAAAATCTATAGAGCCACATGATGATTCATGTGCAATGTTTGCTCCTAAACATCCAAATACTAAACCAAAACTTGATAAGATATTACTTGAAGAAGAAAAAATTGAAAACTATAATGAATTATTACTTGAAATTTTTAATAATAAGAAAATGGTTGTAGTTAAATGATGTATAGTAAAGAAAAAGTAATATCTATGATAAAAATATTTTTTAAAAAGTATTTTTCAAAGGATTTATCTTTACTTGCATCAAATTTAACATATATGATGACATTAACGATATTTCCTTTTTTTGCTATTATACTTGGAATAGCAAAAGGTTTTGGTTTAGATGAAAAATTAGTTATACAAGTTAAAAGTTTAGTATCTCAAAATGAACAAATTTTAGCATATGTATTAGAAACTACTAATAAATTAATAGAAAATGCAAAAGGTGGATTACTTACTGGATTAGGGATCTTAATATTAATTTTTTCAGTAATAACTATGTTTGATTTACTTGAAAATACATTTAATGATATTTGGAATGTAAGAAAGAAAAGAAATTTTACTTCTAAGATTATAAGTTATACTGCACTTGTTTTTATAACACCCATATTTATTCTATTAATACTTGCAAGTAGTTCAATGTTAGTTGAATTTATCAAATCATTTACTAATATATCTAATTTGACTAAATATGTACTTAAAATATTTAATATGTTCATGAGAATGATGTTTATATCAGGATTATTTATTTTAATTCCTAATAAGAGAGTAAAAATATTACCAGCAATAATAGGGGCAGCTATTTCTGATATAGGATTAAATATATTATATAAAATATATATTTACTTACAGTTTTCAATTAGTAGCTATAATTTAATATATGGATCACTTGCATTTATACCAATATTTTTAATTTGGATAAAATATGCTTGGACAATAATATTAATAGGAGCACAGATAACTTATACTATACAGACATCAAAAGAATTGGTAGAAGAAGATTTGGACATTTCATTATCAATGAAGAAGAAAATAGGTGCATATATTATGTATGTATTATCTGATAGATTTAATAAGTTAGAAAAACCTTTAGATATATATGAATTATCAGCTTATACTGGAATTCCTGAAAAAGCTCTTAATAAATCAATTTCACTATTGCAAGATTATGAATTGATTAATGAAGTATTAGATGAAAATAAAGAATTAGAGTACTATCAAATAAATATAAATCCCAATAAGTTAAGCTATGGATTATTTAATAATATTATTGAAAATGAAAATATAGATTATATGGATATTTTAAAAGACATGCCTTTAGAAAGAAAAATTGAATTTGAAAATATTTCAAATGAGTTGACATATTTTAACGATAAAATAATAAATGAAGAACAGGTGATAAAATGATTTATATTATAATAATATTACTTGTAATTTTAATATTTATGTTAATATACTTAATTTATCTTATGAAATTTAATAAAGATAATAATGAATTTAAAGATATGAAATTTGAAATATTAGAGAAATTAATGGAGAAAAATGAAAAATCAAAAGAAGATATTTCAAGATTAATTTTTGAAGGGAAAACAAATGTTACAAGTGAAATTAATGATTTTAAACTTAATATAAAAGAAAATATCTCTAAAGATGTCCTAAATTTTGGTGATAGGGTAGAAAATACATTAAAAGATGGATTTAAGACATCTAATGAAGCTGTAAATACTGTTATAAAAAGACTTATTAAAATAGATGAAGCTCAGAAAAAAATAGAAGAATTATCAACTGAAGTTGTTTCTTTGCAAAAAATTTTATCTGATAAAAAATCTAGAGGAAGCTTCGGAGAGAGTAGATTAGAACAGGTTTTAGGATATATATATGGAGATAGTAGTAATTTATATGAAAGACAGTATAAATTCTCAAATGGTAAAATAGCAGATGCAGTTCTATTTTTAAATACAAGATTAAATAAAGTTGCTATTGATTCAAAATTTCCACTTGAAAACTATATCTCATACATGGAAACTAAAAGCTCAGAATATAGAAAAGAATTTGTTAGAGATATAAAAAAACATATAGATGATATTTCAAGTAAATATATAATAATAGGAGAAACTATTAATCAAGCAATAATGTTTTTACCAAGCGAATCTATGTTTATAGATATATATTCAGAATTTCCTGAAATATTAGAATATGCATATTCTAAAAAAGTTTGGATTTCATCACAAATGAATTTAATGATATATATTACTACTATGCAATTTTCTGCTATAGAATATAGAAAAAATGAAAATGCAAAATTGATTTTAGATCAACTTGATAAATTTTCTAAAGAATTTACAAGATATAATGATAGATGGGAGAATTTAAACAAAGATTTTAAACGTCTAGAAAAAGATTTTAATGAGTTAAATATCACTAGTGATAAGATAATTAAAGAGTTTGAAAAAATAAAAAATTTAGTTGATATCAATGAATAATATGATATAATTAAAAAGATAAAATATTAAGGAGATAAATATATGAGAAAAGCAGGGATTTTACTTCATCCTACATCTTTTTCTGGTAAAGAAGGAATAGGTACTTTAGGTTCTGAAGCATATAGGTTTATAGATTTTTTAAAAAAATCTAAACAAAAATTATGGCAAATATTCCCTTTAGGACCTACAGGTTATGGAGATTCTCCATATCAATGTTTTTCTGCATTCGCAGGTAATCCATATTTAATAGATCTAGAAACTTTAGTTAAAGAAGGTTATTTAGATTCAACAATTTTAGATATAAATTTTGGTGATAATAAAGAGAACATTGATTATGGGATGATTTATATAAAAAAATTACCTATACTAAGAAGTGCTTTTACAAAATTTAATGTAGAAGATGAAAATTTTATTAAATTTAATATGGAAAATGAATACTGGTTAGATAATTATTCTTTATTTGCTGCACTTAAAACACATTTTAATGGATCTTCTTGGTCAAATTGGCCAAATGAATTAAAAAATAGAGAAACTGCTGCGATTGAAGAATATAAAGTTAAATTAGTTGATGAAATTAATTATCAAAAATTTTTACAATACATGTTTTTTAAACAATGGAAATCTGTTAAAGCGTATGCAAATCAAAATGATATTGAAATTATTGGAGATATACCTATATTCGTATCTATGGATTCAGCAGATGCTTGGTCAAATTCAGAAATATTCTTATTTGATAAAGATAGAAATCCAGTTAAAGTTGCAGGAGTTCCACCTGATTACTTTTCAGCAACAGGACAATTATGGGGGAATCCATTATTTGACTGGAATAAATTAAAAGAAACAGGATATAAATGGTGGATAGATAGGGTTAAAGCTAATTTATCTTTATATGATATAATAAGAATAGATCATTTTAGAGGATTTGAATCATATTGGTCTGTTAATTATGGTGAAGTTACAGCTATTAATGGTAAATGGGAAAAAGGTCCAGGTATTGATTTATTTAATGCTATTAAAAAATCTTTAGGTGAAATTAATATTATTGCAGAAGATTTAGGAATACTTACAGATGAAGTTGTAAAATTAAAAGAAAATGCAGGATTCCCTGGAATGAAAATTTTACAATTTGCATTTGATAAAGATCCTGAGAATGAATATTTACCACATAATTATGAAAAAAATACAGTAGTTTATACAGGAACTCATGATAACGATACAACAAATTCATGGTATTTTAAACTTAATGATGAGCAAAAAGGAGAGGTAAGAGATTATTTAAATGTAAGCGATGATTCATATATAGTTTATTCAATGATAAGACTTGCTTTAAGATCTGTTGCTGAAACTGCAATAATACCTATGCAAGATTATTTAAATTTAGGAGAATTTGCACGTATTAATACTCCAGGATTAGCTAGTGGAAATTGGCAATGGAGATTAAATGGTTGGGAATTAAATGATGATTTAGCAACAACTATTGCACATTTAACAGAAATATATGGTAGATAAAAGGGTTATATTATGAATTTGTTTAATTATGATAAAAAACCTTTAGCATATAAATACAGACCTAAGGATTTTGATGAGTTTTATGGTCAAGAAAATATAAGAAAAATATTATCTAGAATGCTTGAAAATAATAAAATCATAAGCGCAATATTTTTTGGACCAAGTGGGACTGGTAAAACTACTTTAGCAAAAATAATTTCTAGTAAACTTGGCTATAATTATGTTTATTTAAATGCAATTAAAGCATCGAAAAATGATATAATTGAAATATCTGAAAAATCAAAAAATAGTGTCAATAAGACACTATTGTTTTTTGATGAGATACATAGATTTAATAAATTACAACAAGATTCTTTATTGGAAGATTTAGAAAATGGAAATATAATCTTGATAGGTGCAACAACAGAAAATCCGTATTATTCTCTTAATAGAGCTTTATTATCTAGGGTTCTTTTATTTGAATTTAAAAAATTAGAAGAAAAAGAAATATTTAATATATTAGAAAATATAGCTAAAAAAGAAGAACTTGAGTATAAGGAAGAAATATTAAAATATATTTCTATGATATCAGATGGTGATGCTAGAACTTCTATTAATTTTTTAGAAACTTTAATAAATGCAGATTTTCTAAATTCTAGTATTGAAGAAGTTACAGAATTATTTAATATTAAAGTATTTGCAGATAGATATGATACTATTTCTGCAATGATTAAATCAATAAGAGGTTCTGATCCAGATTCTGCGATATATTGGATGAGTAAATTATTAATAGGTGGAGAAGATCCTATGTATATTGCTAGAAGATTAGTAATTTCTGCAAGCGAAGATATAGGTCTTGCAAATGTACAGGCAATTAATGTTGCAGTTTCTTGTATGCATGCAGTAAAAGAAATTGGAATGCCTGAAGCAAGAATAATTTTATCAGAATGCGTTATATATCTAGCACTTTCACCTAAAAGTAATAGTGCATATATGGCTGTAAATAAATCTATGGCAGATATAGAAGAAAATGGAACTCAAAACGTTCCAATTCATTTAACTAAGGTTGGAGCAAAAAAGTATCTATATCCCCATGATTATGAAAATAATTATGTTGATCAGAATTATATGAATAAGAGGAAAAAATATTATATCCCAGGAAATAATAAGTTTGAAAAAAATATGGAAGAGGTTTGGATTAAAATAAAAGGAGAAAAATAAATGGAAAAATTATTATATATATTATTAACGATATTTGCAGGATTTGTTATTACACTTCAAGGTCCTATAAATGTTGAATTAGGTAAATCTTTAGGTAGTGATTATTGGTCGGCATTTACATCTTTTGCTGTAGGGACTTTATTTATATTGTTATTTATAATACTAACAGGTCAAAAATCACCTGCAATTACTCAGTTTACAACTACTGCATGGTGGAAATATTTAGGTGCAATTACAGGAGCCATTTATGTATTATCAGTAATTACTGTTATACCAGCTTTAGGAGTAGGACTTGCAACTATATTATTAATGTTTTCACAATTAATTATGGCTATGATAATAGATCATTACGGACTTTTTGGATATGCAGTTAAAAGTTTTTCTTTTGAAAGAATGATAGGTGTAATATTAATGTCTGCTGGAATATTTTTAATAAACAGAAAGTAGGTGTTTATGTTTAAAATAGCTTTAGCACCAATGGTAGATAGAACTGATATACATTTTAGAAATTTTATTAGAATGATAAATAACGATATAGAACTATATACAGAAATGATAACTACTCAAGCAATTTTAAATGGTGATAGAGCTAGAATATTAAAAACTACAAAAGTTGAAAACCCTGTAGTCTTACAAATAGCCACATCAAGTTTACAAGAAAGCATTGAAGCTGCAAAATATATTAAACATACATCTTATGATGCTGTTAATATAAATGTTGGGTGTCCATCAGATAGGGTTTCAGGACATAATATGGGAGCTTATCTTATGAGTGAACCAGAACTTGTAAGAGATATTGCACAAGCAGTGAAAGAGTATTCGGGAAAGGTTGTTACTATAAAAAATAGAATTGGAATAGATGGCAGAGGTATTTTAAAAAATGATAGAAAAATAATTAGTTATGAAGAATTATTAGAATTTATTGATATTACTAATGTTAATAAATATATTGTTCATGCTAGAATTGCAATTTTAAAAGGGTTAAGTCCAAAGGAAAATAGGAGTATACCACCACTTGATTATCAAACTGTGTATAGGCTTAAAAAAGATAGACCTAATTTGATGATAGAAATTAATGGGGGTATAAAAACAATAGAAGATATTAAGCTACATCATAATTATGTAGATTCTGTAATGATAGGTAGGGCATTTTATGATAATCCAATGTTAGCAAATGAAATAAATTTATTAAATGGTAAAAATGCCAAAAATCATACAGAAATAGTCAAGTCTATGTTTCACTATGTGAAAAAATTAGAAGAAAACAATGAAAAACCACATCATTTTCTTAGACACACCCTAGGTTTGTTTTACAATATGAAATACAGTAAAATATGGAAAAATATGATTTCTTCCACAAAAGCAACAAGTGAGACTATTCTTGAATTTTTGAATAAAATAAGTTAAAATGTATTGTATAAACGAATTTATAGGAGGACTAGATGAAGATAGTAGTTATAGGTGCAAACCATGCTGGGACAGCAACAGTTAATACAATTTTAGGAAATTATCCAGGTACAGAAGTAGTTGTATTTGATAAAAACAATAACATTAGTTTCTTAGGTTGTGGAATGGCATTATGGATAGGAGATCAAATTGATGGTTCAGATGGATTATTCTATTCAAACAAAGAAAAATTAGAAGCTAATGGTGCTAAAGTTTATATGGAAACTGAAGTATATGACATAGATTTTGAAAATAAGATAGTTTATGCAAAAAGTAAATGTGGAAAAGAATTTGAAGAAAAATACGATAAAGTAATAGTTTCTACAGGATCTTTACCAATTGATTTACCAATAGCTGGAAAAGAATTAGAAAATGTACAATATGTAAAGTTATTCCAAAATGCAGCTGAGGTTATTGAAAAATTAAAAAATCCTGAAATTAAACATGTTACAGTAATTGGTGCTGGCTACATAGGAGTAGAATTAGCTGAAGCATTTGAAAGAAAAGGGAAAAAAGTTAGATTAGTAGATTCTTCTAGTGATTGTTTATCAACTTACTATGATAAAGAGTTCAGAACAAGAATGAATGAACAATTAGCAAGTCATGGTATTGAGTTATCATTTGGAGAAATGTTAAAAGAAATTAAAGGAACGGACGGTAAAGTTTCATCTATAATAACTGATAAATCTGAATATGCAACAGATATGGTAATATTATGTGCAGGATTTAGACCTAACACAGACTTATTAAAAGGAAAAGTTGAATTATTTAGAAATGGAGCATACTTAGTTGATAAAACTCAAAAAACTTCTCAAGAAGATGTTTATGCTATAGGAGATTGTGCGACTATATATGATAACGCTATAGATGCTGTTAATTATATTGCCCTTGCTACAAATGCTGTAAGAAGTGGTATAGTAGCAGCTCATAATGTATGTGGAACTAAATTAGAAGGAATAGGAGTTCAAGGTTCAAATGGAATTTCTGTTTACGGATTAAACATGGTTTCTACAGGATTATCTGAAGAAAATGCTAAGAGATTTGGATTTGAAGTTGAAACAACTACATTTACAGATAATCAAAAACCTGAATTTATGAAAACTGAAAATGATGCAGTAACAGTTAAAATAGTTTATGATAAGAAAAATAGAAGAATTTTAGGAGCTCAAATGGCTTCTACATTAGATATCTCACTTGGATTACATGTGTTCTCACTTGCAATTCAAGAGAAAGTAACTATAGATAAATTTAAGTTACTTGATATATTCTTCTTACCTCACTTTAATAAACCATATAACTATTTCACTATGACTGCATTGGGAGCAAAATAATTATTTTAGGAGGAAACAACAATGAGTAAAGTATTACATTTAGGTGCTGCAGAGCAATTAAAAGAAATTTATAGTAAAGAAAAAGTTGTTTTAGTAGACTTTTTTGCAACTTGGTGTGGACCATGTAAAAGACTTGGACCAGTTTTAGATGAATTAAGTGAAGAAGCTGATTTTCCAATAGTTAAAATAGATGTTGATCAATTTCCTGATTTAGCTGGAGAATACGGAGTAAGAAGTATACCTACATTATTTGTAGTTAAAGATGGAGAAAAAGTTGCAACAGAATTAGGATTTAAAACAAAAGAAGAATTAAATACTTTAGTAAAAAATAATATGTAATTTTATTTAAGATGTGAACTATGTTCACATCTTTTTAATATATACTAATACTTTCTTTTGTGATATAATATAGAAAATATTCTTAGAATTAAGGAGATATATGAAAAGAGAAAAATTTAATATAATAGGTATGCATTGTACAAATTGTGCTTTAAATATTAATAAAAATCTCGAGAAATTAGAAGGAATAGAAAAAGTTAATATTAATCTTATTACTTCTAAAATGACAGTAATATATGATGAAAAACTTATTAGTATTGAAGAAATAGTTGAAGTAGTAGATAAAATAGGTTATGGAATAGAAAAAATAGATAATAATAAAAATAGAGAAAATATTGTAGAAGAAAAAAAAGAATATAGTAGTATTATTTTAATAATTTCAATATTATTAAGTATAGTAATAATGTATTTATCTATGGGATATATGTTAGGTTTTAAAAAGATAAATTATTCATATTTAATACAGATTATTATAACTACAATAGTAATGTTTATGTATAAATTTTATTATTTTTCAGGATTTATAGCACTTAAAAATAATAACTCTAATATGTCAAGTTTAATAGCAGTAAGTACAATTGCCTCTTTTGTATATAGTATATATAATGTTATTCAAGGTAAAAATCATGATTTATACTTTGAATCTATAGTTGTAATATTAACTCTAGTAAGTATAGGGAAGTATATAGAAAGTAGAATTAAAAAAAATGCTACAAAAAGCATTACTAAAATGATTAATTTGACTCCTAAAAAGGCAACAATAATTAAAGAAGGTAAAGAAATAATAATAGATGTAGAAGATTTAGAAATAGATGATGAAGTTTTAATTAAAACAGGAGAAATAATTAGTTGCGATGGTATAGTTTTAGAAGGAAAAGCTTATGTAAATGAATCAGCTATAACAGGTGAGAGCAAATTAATAGAAAAAAATATTAATGATGAAGTAATAGCATCAAGTATTATTGAAAAAGGATATTTAAAAGTAAAGGTTAATAAAGAAAATAATGATACAATAATAGCAAAAATTATTGATCTTGTTGAAGAGGCAACTACAAGTAAAGCTCCAATTGCAAAATTAGCAGATAAGATAAGCGGAGCTTTAGTTCCGATAATATTTGTTATTTCAATTTTAACTTTTATGTTTTGGTTAATAGTGGGAAATGATTTTTCAATTGCAATTAATAGAGCTATTTCTGTACTTGTAATTTCATGTCCTTGTGCATTGGGGATTGCAACTCCAATATCAATAATGATAGGTAGTTTAAAAGGTTCTCAAATAGGAATACTCTTTAAAAGAGCAGAACTTCTTGAAATTATTAAAGAAGCAGGTATAATATTAATGGATAAAACAGGGACACTTACTAAAGGACAGCCTAAGGTAATTGATTTTGTCTCTATTTTAAATGATAATAAAGTAATAGAATATATATATTCTGCTGAAAAAAAATCAGAACATCATCTTGCAACATCTATAGTAAATTATTGCGAGAATTTAAATGTTAATATGGTTAATATTGATGATTTTACTCAAATTGAGGGTAGAGGAATTAATGCTAAAATTAAAAATGATGAATTATTAATAGGAAATGAAAAAATGATGCTAGAAGGAGATGTTGATTTATCTAAATATATTAATGATATTGAAAACTTTTCAAAACAAGGTAAAACTGTTATTTTAGTATCTATTAATAAGGAACTTGTTACTATAATAACCATAGCTGATGAAATTAGAGAAGATGCAAAAGCAACTATTGAAAAATTGAAAAATAGGAATATTAAACCTATTATGTTAACAGGAGATAATATAGAAACAGCTAAATATGTAGCACAATTAGTTGGGATAGAAGAGGTTTATGCAGGCTTATTACCAAATGAAAAATATGATATATTAGTTAATTTACAAAAGAATAATAAGATTATAATGGTTGGTGATGGAATTAATGATGCACCTGCTTTAGCTAAAGCAGATATTGGAATAAGTATAGGTGGATCTACAGATATCGCTATGGAAATATCGGATATAGTATTAATGAAACAAAGACTTATAGATATAATTAATGCGATCAATCTAAGTAATTCTGTTATAAAAAATATAAAATTTAGTCTTTTTTGGGCTTTCATATATAATATTATAGGTATTGTATTAGCTATGGGATTATTTGTTAAATTTGGTTTAACATTAAATCCAATGTTTGCAGCATTTGCTATGAGCTTAAGCTCTATATGTATTTTATTAAATGCAATGACATTAAAATTATTTAAAGGAGAAAATGAATGAAGATAATGAATAAAGAATATTTTGAAAGTTTTGATGGTTTAAAAATTCCGTATACTTCATTTGAAAGTGGTAATACAAAAAAAATATTAATGTTACATGGATTATATGAATATATAGATAGATACTATGAATTTGCAACTAAACTTAATGAAGCAGGATATGATGTATATGTTTTTGAATATAGAGGACATGGAGAGCTTAGAAAAGGAAATGTTGCAGATTTTGGAGATAAAGGTATTACAGGTGTTTTAAATGATATTAAATTATTTATTAAACATAAACTTAATGATACATCTAATGAAAATATTTTTCTAATAGGTAAAGGACTTGGAGGGTTATTATCCCTATATTTACAAGAAGACATGCAATTAAAAAATTCTATATTAATTTCAATGCCTATAGAAAAGAGATTTTCAATTTTTATGGGTAGAATAATAACTAAAATAGAAATGAAACTTGGATTAAAAAATAGTCTTGTCACTAAATTCATGATGAAAACACTTAATAGATCTTTTATTAAAGAAGGTAAATCATCTTGGCTAAATAGAGATAAAGAAGTTGTAATGTCATATTTAAATGATGAAAATTATTTAAAACAAGCTTCTGCAAGATCATATAATAATGTGTTATCACTTACTGCATTTGTAAAATCAAATATCAAAAAAATTAGTGAAAATGCTAATATATTTATAGTATTTGGAACTAGGGATGCATTGGTATCTGAAACAAAACTAAAAAAATATATGCAAAAAATAAATAATGGTAAAAATAATATTAAATTTTTAAAAGTTAAAAAAGCAAGACATGATATTTTATTTGAGTTAAATAAAGATAAAATAGTAGAAGAAATAATAAAATATATGGATGGTATAAATAATGGAAATTAATGTATTATCTCCAGTAGATGGGACTATATTAGGTAGTGTAAAAAAAATGAGTCAAGAAGATGTTGATAGAATATATATTAATGCACGTAAATCATTTAAAGAATGGAAAGAATTATCTACTGCTAAAAGATTGGAAATCATGTATAGAGCCTCTGATATTTTAGAAGAAAATAAGGAAGCAATTGCAACTTTGATGAGTAAAGAAATTTCTAAACCATTTAAAGATTCTTTAACTGAAATTGAAAGAACAGTGGGATTAATTAAATATTCAGCAGAAGAAGGAATGAGAATTTTTGGAGAAGTTTATGAAGGTAAAAATTACGATGAAACTTCTAAAAATAAAGTTGCTATTGTTAGAAGAGAACCTGTAGGTATTGTGTTAGCTATATCTCCATTTAATTATCCTGTTAATTTAGCAGCTTCTAAAATTGTTCCAGCATTAATTTCTGGAAATATAGTTGTATTTAAACCTGCAAGCCAAGGAGTATTATCGGCTATAGAATTAGTAAAATGTTTTGAAAAAGCAGGAATACCAGAAGGAGTATTACAAGTTGTAACTGGTAAAGGTTCAGAAATTGGAGATTATTTAAATACTCACAAGGAAATAGATTTTATTAACTTTACTGGAAGTACAGCTGTTGGTGAGAGAATAAGTATTCAAGCAAAAATGAAACCAATATTACTAGAACTTGGAGGAAAAGATGCTGCAATAGTACTTGAAGATGCTAATTTAGATAAAGCTGCAAATGATATTGTTTCAGGAGCATTTTCATATTCAGGACAAAGATGTACTGCAATAAAGAGAGTTTTAGTAATGGAAAATGTTGCAGATGAATTAGTTGAAAAAATTAAAAATAAAATATTGAACTTAAAAGTTGGAAATCCTTTTGAAGATGTTGTTATAACACCTTTAATTGATGAAAAGAGTGCAATTTTTGTTGAAAATTTAATTGTAGATGCAATAAAAAAAGGAGCTAAAGCATTAACGGAAATTAAAAGAGAAAAAAATTTAATGTATCCAGTTTTACTTGATAATGTAAATATTGAAATGGATATAGCTTGGGAAGAACCATTTGGACCAGTTTTACCAATTATTAGAGTAAAGAGTGAAAATGAAGCATTAGAGATAGCAAATAAATCAGAATATGGATTACAAAGTTCTATTTTTACAAATAGTATTGAAAAAGCATTTAAGTTTGCAAATGAATTAGAAGTTGGAACAGTGCATATTAATAATAAGACACAACGTGGACCAGATAATTTCCCATTTTTAGGAATTAAAAATTCTGGAGCTGGTGTGCAAGGAATTAGACATAGTATTCTTTCAATGACAAAAATAAAAACAATAGTGTTAGATATGTAATGGAGGTAAAAATGAAATATTATGGTGGAATTGATTTAGGGGGAACAAATTCAAAAATAGGTATTTTAGATGAAAATGGTAATATTATTTATTCAGTAATAGTTAAAACTGAATCTGATTTAGGATATAAAGAAACAGTCAAAAAATTATCGGACTGCATAAAGTCTGGATTAGAAAAAAATGGAATAAATTATGATGATTTTATTTCATTAGGAATAGGTGTTCCTGGACCGACTGTTAATAAATCAACAGTATTAATGTGGGCTAATTTTTCTTGGCCTGAAAATCTAAATTTAGCAATTGAATTTGAAAATCAATTATCAAGACCAGTATACATAGATAACGATGTTAATATTATTACACTTGGAGAATTATGGGTTGGTGCAGCAAAGGGATATAAAAATGTTTTAGGTATGGCAATAGGAACTGGAATTGGTGGAGGAATAGTAGTAAATGGTGAAATTATTTCAGGGAAAAATGGTGCCTCAGGAGAAATTGGACATATTTCTTTAGAGAAAAAAGGTAGATTATGTGGTTGCGGTAAAAGGGGTTGTTTTGAAGCTTATGCATCAGCGACAGGTATTGAAAGAATAGCTAAGGATAGATTGCAAGTTAATAAAAATAATATGTTATATAATTTAACCAAAGATAGAACACCAGAAGCAAAAGATGTTTTTGAATGTGCAAAACAGGGAGATAAATTATCTATAGATATAGTTGAAGAAACAGCAGAATATCTTGCTATGGGAATAGGGTCATCTCTTTCTATACTTGATTCTGATATAGTAATTATAGGTGGTGGAGTTGCACTTGCTGGAGAATTTTTGATAGATAAAATAAAGAAATATTTACCTGAGTACTTAATTAGGTCTATTGAGAAAAATATTGAAATAAAAATCGCAAGACTTGGTAATGATGCAGGAATTTATGGAGCAGCATATCTAGCAATGCAGTCAATAAAATAGGAGTGTGAAATAAATGAATACAGGATCGTCCATATTGCCCCAGATATTATTAATAATAATATTGATATTAATTAATGCTTTTTTCTCTGGAAGTGAGATGGCAATAATTTCTATTAATAAAAATAGATTAAAAATATTAATTGATGAAGGAAATAAGAAGGCTTTAAAATTAGAAAAGCTTATGGAAGAGCCATCTAATTTGTTATCTACTATACAAATAGGAATAACTTTAGCTGGATTCTTAGCATCGGCTTCAGCAGCAATTTCATTATCGGACTTTTTAGCTTTTTTTTTAAATAAGCTGTCTTTTCCATATTATCAGCAAGTATCTGTGGTACTTGTAACATTGATGTTATCATATTTATCTTTAGTATTTGGTGAGTTAATACCTAAAAGGTTAGCACTTTTAAATCCTGAAAGAATTGCTCTTGCTAATATAAATATAATATTGTTTGTGTACAAATTATTTATACCTTTTATTAAGGTATTATCTTTTTCGACCAATTTATTTTTAAGAATATTTAAAATTAATGAAAATGATAATTTAGAAATTGTAAGTAAACAAGAAATAAAAATGATAGTAAATGATAGTGATATTAAAGATACAGAAAGAGCAATGATAGAAAGAATAATAGACTTTGAAGACAAGGTGGCTAGGGAAATTATGATACCTAGGACTTCAATGTTTGCAATAGATATTGATTCTAATGTTCAAGAAATATTTTCATTTGATGACTTAATTAGATTTTCTAGAATACCAGTTTATAGAGAAGATTTAGATAATATTGTTGGTATTTTACATACTAAAAGTTTACTAAAGAAAGCATATGAGGTTGGTTTTGAAAATATTAAAATTAATGAAATTCTTCAAGAAGCGTATTTTGTACCTGAAACTAAAAAAATACAGGCATTATTTGTAGAAATGAAAACCTTAAAAAAACATATTGCAATATTAATTGATGAATATGGTGGTGTATCAGGTATAGTTACACTAGAGGATTTACTTGAAGAAATAGTTGGCAATATTAATGATGAATATGACTTAGAAAATGAAGATATTCAAAAGATATCTGAGAATAAATACATGATTAATTCATCTATAAGTTTAAATGATTTCAATGATTATTTTAATTTTAATATTGAATCTAATCATTATGATTCATTAAATGGAATATTGATTGAAAAATTAGGATTTATACCTTTGGATAATAAAATAGATGATATAATTTTTGATGAATTTAAAATAAAAATACTTAAAGTAAATAATAAAAGAATAGAAAAGGTTATTTTAGAAATAATATAAGAGGTGAAGTTATGAAAATATTAGTATTAAATAGTGGTAGTTCATCTTTAAAATTCTCTGTAATTGATACTGCTGTTGAAAAAATAATGATAAAAGGTTTATGTGAAAGAATAGGTATAGAAAATTCAAGATTTAGTATTAAAAATTTTGTTAAAAATAATAAAATAGACAAAGTTCCTGAATTATTTCCTAATCATAAAAGAGCTTTAGAATTTGTTTTAAATGTACTAGTGGACAATGAATTTGGAGTTTTTGATGATGTAAGTCAAATACAGGCTATAGGTCATAGAGTAGTACATGGAGGAGAAGATTTTGTAGAACCACTATTAATAAATGATAAAAATATAATTTTACTAGAAAATATTTCATCATTAGCACCTTTGCATAATCCAGCTAATATTATGGGAATTAAGGTAATGAGAGAATTATTACCTAAAACACCTAATGTAGCTGTATTTGATACTGCTTTTCATTCAAGTATGTCAGCTAAATCATATATGTATGCAATTCCTTATGAAGAATATGAAAAATTAAAAATTAGAAAATACGGTTTCCATGGGACTAGTCATAAGTATGTATCTAAGGTTGCTGAAAAGTTATTACTTGAAAAAGGAGTTAAAAAACCTTATGGGGGATATAAGATAATAAGTTGTCATTTGGGTAATGGTGCTTCAATTACAGCTATTAAAGATGGTAAAGTTTTAGATACATCTATGGGATTTACACCACTTGCAGGTCTTGTAATGGGAACTCGTTGTGGAGATATTGATCCATCTATAATTTTATATATTATGGAAAAATATAATTTGTCTATTGAAGAAATGAGTCAAAAATTAAATAAAAGATCAGGAGTTTTAGGAATATTTGGTAAAAGTTCTGATAATAGGGAATTAACAGAAGCTATGTTAAATGGTGATGAGAGAGCAAAATTGGCTTTTGATATGATGACATATAGTATACAAAAATATATTGGTTCATATTATGTTCTTTTACAAGGTGTTGATGCAATTATTTTCACTGGTGGTATAGGAGAAAATTCAAGTGAAACAAGACAAAAAGTATGTGAAAATTTAGATTTTATAGGAGTAAATCTTGATTATGAAAAAAATAAGATAAGACAATCTGGAGATGTAGATTTAAGTACAGAAGCTTCAAAAACAAGTATATTTAAAATAGGGACAAATGAAGAATTGATGATTTCTATTGAAACATATAATTTGTTGAAAGGTTAGAGAAGGAGAATATATGATAAAACTTATTGCAACAGATATGGATGGGACTTTATTAAATAGTGAACATAAAATTGCAGAAAGAAATATAGAATTTATATTAAAATTACAAGAAGAAAAGAATATATTTGTTCTAGCAAGCGGTAGACCAACTTATGCCATGATTGATTTTGCTAAACAACTTAAAATGGATAAATTTGGTGGATATATAATATCATTTAATGGTGGAGAAATAATAGATTGTAAAAATTGGGAAAAAATATATGAAGTAGGTATGGATAAGGAAGATATTATAGGTATATATAACTATGCTATGGAAAATAATTTATCTTTTTTAACATACAATGGAGACACTATATTTGTAAATGAAATTAATGAATATACAAGTGTTGAGATAGATATTACAGAAGGAAAAGTTAAAATAATAAATGATATAGAAGAAATAGATTTTGATAATGTTGTTAAATGTATGTTATTATCTAGTCCAGAAAATTTACTTAATCATGAAAACATACTTAAAAAAAGTAAATTTTCAGAAAAATTATTTTTCGCTAAATCATTCCCTATATTTTTAGAAATAGTAAATAAGAATATAAATAAAGGGAAAACGTTACATAAGCTATTAGATATATTAGGTATGAATAAAAAGGACACTATATCTGTTGGGGATAGCTATAATGATATACCATTATTTGAAGCAAGTGAGTTTAAAGTTGCACCTAGTAATGCTAAATTAGAAATAAAAGAAATGGCTGATTATGTAGGAGTAAGTAATGATGAAGGTATACTTGCAGATATGATTGAAAAATTTATATTAATTAAGTAAACACGAGGTTTTGACTATTTACAAGCTAAGTGAAATATGATATTATTACATATAGAATGAAAAAAATGGAGGAATAAAATGAGAAAAATTATCGTTGCAGGAAACTGGAAAATGAATAAAACTAGAACTGAAACAGAAAAATTCTTTAAAGAATTATTACCATTAGTAGAAGGAAAAAACGTTGAAATAGTTGTAGCAACACCGTTTACAAGCTTAGAAACTGCTGTTAGAGAAACAAAAAATTCTAATATTAAAATCGCAGCTCAAAACATGAATCCTAAAGATAGTGGAGCATACACTGGAGAAATTTCTCCTTTAATGTTAAAAGACTTAGGTGTTGAATATGTATTAGTGGGACATTCTGAAAGAAGAGAATACTATAAAGAATGTAATAAATTTATTAATGAAAAAGTTCTTGCAGCTATACATAATGACTTAAGACCTATATTATGTTTTGGTGAAACTTTAGAACAAAGAGAATCTAACATAACTGAAAAAGTTGTTGAAGAGCAATTAAGAGAAGGATTAAAAGACGTTTGTGAAAAAGGTATACTTAAAGTAGTATTAGCATATGAACCAGTGTGGGCAATTGGAACTGGTAAAACAGCAACTGCTGAACAAGCACAAGAAGTTCACGCTTTTATTAGAAATTTATTAGTAGATATGTATGGATCTGAGATTGCAAATGAAATAACTGTGCAATATGGAGGATCTATGAAGCCTGAAAATGCATTAGAATTAATGTCACAAAATGATATTGATGGTGGATTAATTGGTGGAGCAGCATTAGAACCTGTTAGTTTTGCTAAACTTGTAGAAGCTGGTTCTCAAATATAAGGAGGATTGAATAATGAAAACATTATTAGTAGTCTTATTAGTAATATTAGCAGTTATTTTAATAGGAGTTATTTTAATTCAACCAGATAGAAGTCGTGGTATCGCTAAAACTGCGAATGTATTAGACCAAGAAAAAGAAGGTATAGAAAAGTTTACAGAATATGTTGCTTTTTTATTCTTGTTTGTTGCAATTTTACATAATATTATTAGATAAATGCGATAAAATCAAAGATTTATACTACTTTAAACTTGACAAAGAAAAAAAAAAGTGTATAATAATATTGATTATAAAACAAGGAGGAAATGTTAATGTCAAAAAAAGGATTTGTTGAAGAATACGCTAAATTAACTGGAGAAACTAAAAAAAGATCTGAAGAGTTAGTTAATGCTTTTTTAGAAACAGTTGAAAACTTAGTTATTAAAGGTGAAGATGTTCAATTCGTTGGTTGGGGATCATTTAAAGTTCAAGAGAGAAAAGAAAGAGAAGGAATTAATCCTAAAACTCAAAAAGAAATCAAAATACCTGCTAAAAAAGTGTTAAAATTCAAAGTTGGTAAAAAATTCGCTGAAAAAGTTTCAAAAGCAAAATAATAACAAAATAATTTATATATAAAACTACATTTTATTGTGTAGTTTTTTTATTTTACATAAAAAATAAAATGTACATTTTTTATTTGTTTTATAATTCAATTTATAAGTTTTATGCAAACGGTTTAATGCTTGACAAATCAAGCTGAATATTATAAAATGTAGTCATATTATTATTGGAGGAAATCATGGATAAAAAGATGTTGAAAGATAAAATTCTATTATCTTTAAGAAGACAGTATAGTAAAACTCTAGATGAAGCTAAAGAATATGAGATATATTATGCAGTTGCTAGAGCAACTATGGATGAAATAACTGAACATTGGTACAATACTAAAAAAACTAGACAACAAGATCAAGTTAAACAAATGTATTATTTATCAGCAGAGTTCTTAATGGGAAGATACATGAGTAATAACTTAATTAATTTGAGATATAATGATGTTATGAAAGAAGTATTAGAAGAATTAGGTATAGATATTAATAAATTAGAAGATTATGAAATGGATGCTGGACTTGGAAATGGTGGATTAGGAAGACTTGCAGCATGCTTTTTAGATTCACTTGCAACTTTAGGATTACCTGGACATGGATATGGATTAAGATATAAATATGGGATGTTTGAACAAAAAATAGAAAATGGATTTCAAGTTGAATATCCAGATAATTGGCAACAATATGGAACACCTTGGTGTATAAAAAGAGAAGATAGAGTATTTGAAATTAAATTTGGTGGAGATATAGAGATACATAGAGATGAAGTAGGGAAAGAATATTTCAAGAGAGTGAATACAGAAAATGTATTAGCTGTTGCATATGATGTTCCTGTAATTGGTTATGGAAATAATGTAATTAATACTTTGAGATTATGGGAAGCAAGATCACCTGAAGGATTTGATTTAAAATTATTTAATTCTCAAAACTATATCTTAGCTTCTGAAAAAGAAGTTAGAGCTCAAGATATTTCAAGAGTACTATATCCAAATGATACAGAAAGAGAAGGTAAAATTTTAAGACTTAAACAACAATTTTTCTTTACATCTGCTTCATTACAAGATATTATTAGAAGACATAAGTCAACATTTGGAAATAATTTTGCAATATTACCAGAAAAAGTTGCAATACAATTAAATGATACTCATCCAGTTGTTGCAATTCCAGAATTAATGAGAATATTACTTGACCAAGAAAAATTAAGTTGGGATGAAGCATGGGAAATTTGTAAGAAAGTATTTGCATATACTAACCATACAATTTTATCAGAAGCTTTAGAAAAATGGGAAATAAATATATTTAGACCATTATTACCAAGAATTTATCAAATAATTGAAGAAATTAACAGAAGATTTTTAATAGAACTTTCTCAAAAAGTTAATGGAGATTATGAAAAGATTGAAAGAATGAGTATAATAGGAGAAGACAAAGTTAAAATGGCATGGCTTGCTATAGTTGGATCACATGCTGTAAACGGAGTTGCACAATTACATACAGAAATTCTAAAAAATCAAGAATTAAAAGATTGGTATGAACTATATCCAGAAAAATTCCAAAATAAGACAAATGGAGTTACTCAAAGAAGATGGTTATTAAATGCTAACCCTAAACTTGCTTCATTAATAACAGAATTAATTGGAGATAAATGGATAGTTGATTTAGCAGAACTTAAAAAATTAGAAGCATATTTAGATGATGAAAATGTATTAAATAGATTATCTGACATTAAGAAAGAAAATAAAATTAAATTAGCTAAATATATTAAAGATACTACAGGTGTAGAAGTAGATGTTAATTCAATTTTTGATATTCAAGTTAAGAGATTACATGAATATAAACGTCAATTGTTAAATATTTTACATATTATGGATTTATATAATAAATTAAAAGAAAATCCATTATTAGATGTAACACCTCGTACATTTATATTTGGAGCAAAGGCAGCTCCAGGTTATAGAAGAGCTAAAGGTATTATTAAGCTTATTAACACTGTTGCTGAAATAATTAATAATGATACAAGTATTAATAATAAAATTAAGGTTGTATTCTTAGAAAATTATAGAGTTTCTCTTGCAGAAAAAATATTCCCAGCAGCTGATATTTCAGAACAAATATCAACGGCAGGAAAGGAAGCATCAGGTACAGGTAATATGAAATTTATGTTAAATGGTGCATTAACTTTAGGAACATTAGATGGAGCTAATGTTGAAATAGTTGAAGAAGTTGGAACAGAAAATGCATATATATTTGGTCTAAAAGCTGATGAAGTTGCAAGACTTGAAGGATATGGTAAATATGATCCAAGAGTTGATTATGAAATAGTGGAAGGTCTTAAAAAGGTAGTTGAACAATTAATTGATGGTACATATGATGATTCTCATACAGGAATATTTAGAGAATTATACAATTCATTATTAAATGGTGTTGAAGGAAATAGAGCAGACGTATACTTTGTATTAAAAGATTTTGCAGATTATAGAAAAGCACAAGAAAAAATTAGTAAAGATTATAAAGATCAAAAAACTTGGTTAAGAAAATCATTGATAAATATAGCTAATGGAGGTAAGTTTAGTTCAGATAGAACTATATTAGATTATGCTGAGAATATATGGAATATTGAAAAATGCTTGCCAAGAAATTACATTTCAGAATAAATAATTATTTAGTCCTATAATTTTAATTATAGGACTTTTTATTTACACACATATTTTTAAAATATTATCGGTCTTTTAATAAAAAAAATAGTAAAAATATTGACTTTAAATGATTTTTGTGGTATAAACTAGTAAAAGGTGGTAAAAAATGGTTTAAAGTGGTAAATTTTGAAAAGGAGGTGTAATGAGTGTTTATTGGTGAATATAGTTGTAGTGTAGATACTAAAGGTCGTTTAATGTTACCAGCTAAATTTAGAGAATTGTTAAATGGAGAAAATTTCTATATAACTAGAGGTATTAACGGACAGATTGATTTATATAATCTTGAAAACTGGAAAGAAATTGTAGAAAAATTATCTAAAATTAAGCAAACAGATGAAAAAGCGACTAAATTTAAAAGATTTATTATAGGATCAGCACAGGAAATAGAACTTGATAGCCATGGAAGACTTACAGTTACATCAACTTTAAAAAAATATGCCGAATTATCAAAAAAAGCCACAGTAATAGGTATGGGAAATAAAATTGAAATATGGGATAGTGAAAAACTAGATATTTATAGAGAAGATGAAGATATAAATGAAATAATGGAAGAAATAGATATAGACTTCTAAGAAAAGGACGGTATAAAATGGAATATCATTTACCAGTACTATACAATGAAGTTTTAGAAAATATCATAGAAAAAAAAGACTTGATATATGTAGATTGCACACTTGGTGGAGGAGGACATAGCGAAGGTATTTTATTAAATTCTACGGATAATTCAAAACTTATTGCTATAGACCAAGATGAAAATGCAATAAAATATGCAAGTGAGAGATTAAAAAGGTTTGGAAACAAAGTTAGTATATTTAAGAATAATTTTGAAAATCTTGATGTAGTAGCTTATTTATCAGGTTATGATAAAGTTGATAGAATATTGATGGATATAGGAGTATCATCAAAACAATTAGATGATGATAAAAGAGGATTTTCTTATAGAAAAGAAGCAAGGCTTGATATGCGTATGGATGAAAATCAGGAACTTAGTGCATATGAGGTTATTAATAATTTTACAGAAGAAGAGATAGCAAATATATTATATAAATATGGTGAGGAACCAAAATCAAGAAAAATAGCTAAATATATATTAGAATATAGAAAAAATAAAAATATAGAAACAACTACAGAACTTGCTGATATAGTTATAAAAGCAATAGGTAGAAGTATGAAAAAACACCCTGCTAAAAGAACATTTCAGGCAATTAGAATTTATGTAAATAGAGAATTAGAAGTGCTTGAAAAAGCATTAGATAAATCTATAGAGTTGTTAAATCCAGGTGGGAGATTATTGGTAATTACATTTCATTCTTTAGAAGATAGAATATTAAAAGAAAAGTTTAGAAATTATGAAAACCCTTGCATATGTCCATATGATTTACCTATATGTAAATGTGGTAACAAATCAAAAGGTAAAGTACTTACAAGAAAACCAATAATTTCAAAAGAAGAAGAATTAAAAAGGAATAATAGAGCACATTCTGCAAAATTAAGAGTGTTTATTAAAGGAGTTAAATAATGAGAAGAGAAAGAATATTAAGAAGAAATGAAGGGATAATAAGTTTAATAAAAGTAAGAAAATTAAAGGCTAATTTAGAAAAAGTAGCATTTTTTAAATTAACATTATTTATGTTACCATTAATAGCTTTAGCATTGGTAAGTATAGTTACAGAATTTAATTTAACTAACATAGCTCGTGAAAATTATGCTAATATAAAAGGAGCTGAAAGAGTAGAAAAAGAAATAGATTCAATTAAATCAGAATTAATGGCTATATCAAATGTTATAAAAATTCAAAAAGAAAGTAAAAACTTAGGATTTGTATATAATGAAAATGTAAGATATATAAAATAATTGCTTGTAAGAGCAATTTTTTTATTTGATATATATTTCTAAATAAAGTATAATTAGTTATATAATTTAAAGAGGTGAATAATGAAAAAATATATTTCATGGAATGTTAATGGTTTAAGAGCTTGTATTAAAAAAGGATTTTTAGACTATTTTAAAGAACAAAAACCTAATATCATTGGTTTACAAGAAATAAAAATGAGTGAAGGTCAATTGAATTTAGAATTAGAGGGATATTATACATATTATAACTATGCTGAAAGAAAAGGTTATTCTGGAACAGCTATATTTACAGATGTTGAACCTATTTCTGTTAGTTATGGTATAGGAATAGAAGAACATGATAAAGAAGGAAGAGTAATAACAGCTGAATTTGAAGATTACTATTTTGTTACAGTTTATACTCCAAATTCTAAAAATGAGTTGGAAAGATTAGATTACCGTATGGTATGGGAAGATGAATTTAGATCATATTTAAAAAATTTAGAAGAAAAAAAGTCAGTTATAGTATGTGGAGATTTAAATGTAGCTCATAAAGAAATAGATTTAAAAAATCCTAAAGCTAATACAAGAAGTGCTGGATTTACAATAGAAGAAAGAAATAAATTTACAGAACTTGTAGAAAGTGGATTTATAGATACTTTTAGATATTTTTATCCAGATAAAATACATTCATATTCTTGGTGGTCTTATAGAGGTAATGCAAGAAAAAATAATACAGGTTGGAGAATAGATTATTTTTGTGTTTCTGATTCACTAAAAGATAGACTAGTGGATGCAGAAATTCATGATAAGGTTGAAGGTTCAGATCATTGCCCTGTTGTTTTATATATCAAATAAAAGCATCAATATTTTTATTGATGTTTTTTTACAATGTTATATATTTTGTTGAATTTTGTATTTTTTTGTGATATATTTATTTTGAATAAAAAGAAAGGAGATATGATAATTATCATATTGTCAATATTATGTTAAAGACACAAAAGGAATTAATCGAATATGTTATACATGCTACAGAAAAAAGAATGAAAAAACCATTTATTAAACTTGCTTTATTATCAATATTAGGAGGAATGTTTATTGCATTTGGTTCAGTAGGAAATATTATTACAGTAGCAAATTTAATTGAAACAAATGCAGGTATTGCAAAATTTTTTGGAGCCTCTGTATTTCCAGTAGGATTAATAGTAATAGTACTTCTTGGTTTAGAATTATTCACTAGTAATTGTATGATGACTGTAGGTTATGTGGAAAATAAGATTAGTATATTAAAAATGTTTAAAATATTATCAATAGTTTGGATATTTAATTTAATAGGTTCAATAGCAGTAGCATATATTTCATATGAAACTCATACTTTAAGTGAGGCAGGTATTACTTTTTTAGGTCATTTAGCAGAACATAAGGTACATACAGATATGTATGATTTAATATTAAAAGGTATATTATGTAACGTATTAGTTTGTGGAGCTAGTTTACTTGGATACATAGCAAAAGATGGTATATCAAAACTATTTGGTATTTGGTTTCCTATAATGTTATTTATAATTTTAGGTTATGATCACGTTGTAGCAAATATGCTTTATTTACCTTTGGCATTAATGTATGGTTTAGAAGGAATTACAATATTAAATGTAATATATAATTTTGTGTTTGTTACTATAGGGAATTTTATAGGTGGAGGAATAATTATAGGCTTAACATTATGGTATTGTAATAAGGATTAGGAGTTGAATTTATGAAAAAAGCAACAGTAATTACATATGGTTGTCAAATGAATGTAAATGAAAGTGCTAAAATTAAAAGGATATTTCAAAATATGGGATATCAAGTTGTAGATGAAATTGATGATTGTGATGCAGTATTTTTAAATACATGTACGGTAAGAGAAGGTGCAGCTATACAAATATTTGGTAAACTTGGTGAATTGATAGAATTAAAGAAAAATAAAGGAACTATAATAGGGATTACAGGATGTTTTGCTCAAGAAGCAGGTTTTGAGCTTATTAAAAAATTCCCTATGATAGATATAGTAATGGGTAATCAAAATATAGGACGTATACCTGATGCCATAGAAAAAATTTTAAAACATGAAAGTGAACATGAAGTATATACAGATAATGAAGATGAATTGCCACCAAGGCTTGATGCTGATTTTGGAAGTGATAAAACTGCCTCAATATCAATAAGCTATGGTTGTGATAAGCGTTGTAGTTTTTGTATAGTACCTTATGTAAGAGGAAAAGAAAGATCAGTCCCAATGGAAGATATTTTACTTGATGTTAGACATTATTTAAAAAAAGGTGCTAAAGAAATAGTATTACTTGGGCAAAATGTTAATGCTTATGGTAAAAAATCTAAAAATGGAGATAATTTTGCAAAATTACTTGAAGAAATTTGTAAGATAGAAGGTGAATACATTTTAAGATTTACATCACCACATCCAAAAGATTTTACAGATGATGTTATAGATGTGATAGCTAAAAATGAGAAAATAGCTAGATGTATACATATGCCCTTACAATCAGGATCAACTAAAATATTGAAGAAAATGATAAGAGGATATACTAAAGAGCAATTTATAGAACTTGCAAATAAAATAAAAGAAAGAATACCTGGAGTTTCTTTAACTACAGATATCATAGTAGGATTTCCTGGAGAAACTGATGAAGATTTTAAAGATACTTTAGATGTAGTAGAAAAAGTTGGATTTGAAAATGCCTATATTTTTATGTATTCAATAAGAAAAGGTACGAGGGCAGCAATTATGGAAGAACAAGTTGCAGAGGAAATAAAAAAGGAAAGATTACAAAAATTAAATAATTTACAGGATAGATGTGCATATAAAGAAAGTGTTAAATATCTTGGTAAAGTGGTTAGGGTTTTAGTTGAAGGACCAAGTAAGAAAAACAGGGAAATACTTACAGGTAGAACTTCAACTAATAAAGTAGTATTATTTAGTGGAGATAATAAATTATACAGAGGTCGTTTCGTAAATGTTAAAATAAATGAATGTAAAACGTGGACTTTGTATGGTGAAATAGTTTAAAATTAGTATTTAAGAGGGTAAAAAAACACATAATATTGTGAAAAATACCCTCATTTTTTATTTAATCTTCCATTATTGTATGTTATTGGTGTTTTATTGGCTAACTATTATGCTGTAAAAAATAAAGAGTAAATTTAGGACTTTATATGGTGAAATTGTAAAGGATTAGTGTCTAAGAGGATCATCTTTTTTTAGTTCATTAGTTATGACATATATAAAAACTGATATTATAATGTATTATAGGAGGAATAAAGGTATGTTTATAAGAGAATTATTGAGAAAATTTTTTGGTATGAAAATGACAGAATATAATGAGAGATACGCTATATACAATATTATGATTATTGTATGTACATTTTTTGCATTTGCTATACTTTATTTTTTTCTTCCAGATGTTATACCAGTTTTACATCAAGGAAGTAAGTAAATATATATTCCAAAGTTGATTGGTGTATTTATACCCCCAGTTATATTGGTTTGTATTGAGTTCACGTTTGTATTGCAAAAAAGGATAAATAAAGTAAACACAATCATATTAGGAATTATTTCTATTGTTTCGCTGGTATATTATATAGGATTAATTAAATGAGGTTTCATTTTAATCAAAAAAAATTTTTGGTTTTAAGAAAAATATTATTTTTATTTTCAATTATTTATTTAACGTCTATAATTTTGTACCTTGAAAAAATGAAATTTATTGTATTTTATAGATTAGATGAAATAGTTTTTAAAATCTACTTTACATTACTTATTCTTGTATCTATAAGAATATTTTTTAAAAATATCTTCTTAAACGAAAAGCTTGAGATTTTGGCTTTTTTACCGTTAAAATTTGAAACGATTTTATTTTTAGAAATTAGAAGAGTATATAGTTATATACTCACAGTTTCTATTTCATACTTAATATCACTACTTATAATTGGGACGAACTGGTTATTGGCTGTAAAAAATATCTTTTTATTTTTAATTAATGAGAGTATTTTGAATTTATTTATTTTACAAATAGTCTTAAAAATAATATACCATATTAATTTAAAACAATCTGGTGTTATAGTTTTTGAAAAGATATTAAGTATTATGGTTATTTTTGTTTGTTCGGTTGTAAATATAGAATATATAAATATATATATGTTTCCAATAATATTACTAACAGTATTATTTTTATTGAGAAGAGATGAATACTTTTATAAGGTTATTTACAATAAACTAATTAATAATATTAGTACTGTAGATAAATATCAAAGTATTAGAAAAAATAAGTACAAATTTTTAGATTGTGTTGGTAGAAATATTTATTTGACTATGGAATTAAAACGATATATGAAAATATATAAATTCCTTTTTCCTTCATTAATCCAATTGGTTATTTCTAGTATAGTTATGTTAGGATTGTATTATAGCAGAGGTATTAATGCTAAGATGATTTTTATACTAATTATAAATTTTATTGTTGCTAATAATACTTTTGCAACAACGTCTTGGTCTTCAGAGAGTGATTATATTTATAAATTTTTTCCAATTTACAAATGGAAAATGATGATAAGTAAGATTATAGTGTCATCTATTATTCAAACTGTAGTGGTAACTATTTTATACAGTTTTTTTGTTTTATTTGGATACTTAGATAAAGAAACTGTTTACTATGGATATATTATTATATTTTTTTTAACGCCAGTATATTCAGTTTTCGGTACTATATTAGATTTTTTAATGAAGAAGAAAGTTGATAAAACATCAGAGTTGTTATATGGTAACCTACCAAAAATATGTTTGATTTTAATATCTCAGATTAGTTCTAAATATTTTTGGATATTGATATTTGGGAAGAATTAGTTAATGATAGAAGTTAAAAGTATAAATAAATGTTATGATGATAGAACTATTTTAGAGGATATTTCATTTGATTTTAAAAATGGAAGTATCTACGCTTTAGTTGGAAAGAATGGAGAGGGGAAAACTTCTTTACTTAATGCTATTTCGTCATCATTATATAGAGATTTTGGTAATGTTTTTATTGATGAATTTTTATCTAGATATAAGTTATTTTACATTCCTGATCGCAAAGATTATTTTTCTAATTACTATGTTAAGGAATATTTAACATTTATTAAAAAGATATATAATAGTGAGTTTGAGTTACAAGGATTAAATTTTGAATATTATGTAAATGTGTTTAAATTGAAAAATGATTTAGGGAAGCAAATAGGAGAATGTTCATTTGGAACAAAACAAAAAATATATATGTTAGGAGCTATAGTATCTGGAGTAACAAATTTTATATTCGATGAACCTTTTAATGGAATAGATCGACTTGTTATTCATCCTATAAGAAATTTTTTTAGAAGTTTTATAAAACAAAAAAAGATGCTTTTATATTCAACACATAGTTTGGATATTGCTGTTAATTTTTCAGATGAGATTTTGTTTTTGTCTGATAAAAAGTTGACTTTGTATACGAAAAATAAGAGAGATTATACTTCTGTATATGAGGAATTTGCTAAGCAAAGTAGTTTTTACTAATAAAGGAGGATACTAGCACCTGTTAAGTACATATTTAAAAAAAGAATTATTTATTTAAATATTTCAAGCTATACTGCACAGTTGATGAGTATCCAAACTTTTTTAATACGTTCATGATTACACCATTGAACGTATTTTTTTATTTCTTTTCTTGTTACATAAACCAATCTTGCTGAGAATAGTTGCCTTTTCTTTATTTTAACTTTTTCATCAAAAGTCCTTATGTTATTTTTATTTAGTGTGTATAATTAATATAAAAAATAATATAGTTTGACTTTTCATGAATTTAAGTTATAATTTAATATATAGAAATGAAGGATGTGAAATTTATGGAAGTATTAGCGATGATTTTGGCTGGTGGTCGTGGATCTAGGTTGGATATTCTTTCTGAAGAAAGAGTTAAGCCAAGTGTACCATTTGCTGGTAAATTTAGAATAATAGATTTTACACTTAGTAATTGTTCTAATTCGGGTATATATGATGTTGCATTACTAACTCAGTATTTGCCTTTATCATTAAATGAACATATAGGTTCAGGTAAACCATGGGATTTTGATAGAAGAGATTCTAGTATTACATTGTTACAACCACATGAAACTTTAAAAGGACAATCGTGGTATGAAGGAACTGCAGATGCTATAAGACAAAATTTAGCATTTATTAAAAATAAGTCACCTAAATATGTGTTGATTTTATCTGGGGATCATATATATAAGATGAATTATTTATGGATGTTAGAAGAACATAAGAAAAATAATGCAGAATTAACTATAGCTGCAATTAATGTACCTTATGAAGAAGCATCAAGATTTGGTATTTTTGAGGTAGATGAAAATAATAAGATATTAAGTTTTGAAGAAAAACCAGAACATCCTAAGAGTAATTTTGCTTCCATGGGAATTTATATATTTAATACAGAAACATTGATTAAATATATTGAAGAAAGTGATATACCAGATTTAGATTTTGGTAAACATATAATACCTAAATTAATAGAAGATCAAAGAGGGGTTTTTGTACACTACTATGATTCTTATTGGATGGATGTAGGAACATATGATTCATATTTAGAAGCTAATTTAGATTTAATAAAAAAATCTGAAGAAATAGGTATAAATTTATATGATCCTAATTGGAAAATCTATACAAGAAGTGAAGATATGGCACCTGTAAGAATAGGTGTTACAGGAAGTGTTTTAAATTCATTAATTTGTAACGGTTGTAAAATTGAAGGTAGAGTTGAAAATTCAGTATTAGGACCTGGTGTTACTATTAGAAAAGGAGCTACAGTTAGAAATAGTATAATATTTTCTAATACATATATAGATGAAAATACACATTTAGACACAGTTATACTAGATAAAAATGTATATATAGGTAAAAATTCATTAATAGGACATGGAGATGATTATAGTCCAAATATTGAAAAACCTGATTTATTATCTAAAGGAATCAGTGTAATTGGAAAAAGTGCTAAATTAGGAAATAGTACAATAGTTGAAAGAAATGTTAGAATATTTTCTAAAGTTAACATGTTAAATGAGGCTAACTATATACATAGTGGAGCAACAATTAAGAAGTAGAGAATAGGAGTTATATGAAAATTGTATATGTAGCATCAGAAGTTTATCCTTTTTTTAAAACAGGAGGACTTGCAGATGTATTACAAGCATTACCTAAAAAAATGAAAAATTTAGGACATGATATCTCAGTTATTATGCCTAAATATGATAAAATTCCTTTGAAATTTTTAGAAAAAATGTATTTTGTAAGCACAACTGAAATAAATGGAGAAATATTTAATTTAGTTAAGTATAATAGTGATGATAAAATTAATTATTATTTCATAGAAAATAGGACATTTTATGAAAGAGAAAGAGTATATGGTGATTTGGATGAAGATTATCAATATGCACTTTTTTGTGAAGCAACATTAATTTTTCTGAAGAATATAGGATTGCGGGTTGATATTATACATTGTAATGATTGGCAAACTGGACCTTTATCATATTTTTTAAAAAATAGATATAAACATGATCCTTATTATTGGGATATGAGAGTAGTGTTTTCAATACATAATTTAATGTATCAAGGAAGATTTAATAATTATTCATTTGATAGATTAGGTTATTATAGAAATAGTAGTTTTTTAAATTTTATGGAAATAGGAATTACTTTTGCAGATGTTGTAAACACTGTAAGCCCAAGTTATGCTGAAGAAATAAAGTATCCATATTTTGCAGAAGGTTTAGAATGGTTAACATCATATAAACAAATTTATGGAATTTTAAATGGAATAGATTATGATATATATAATCCAGTGATAAATGATAAAATTATTAATTTCGATAGTGAAAATTTAGATAAAAAATTATTGAATAAAAGAAAAATTCAGGAAATATTTGATTTTAAACAAGACGGTACTTTATTTATCACATTAATTTCAAGATTAGTTGAAGGTAAAGGTTTAGATTTAGTATCATCAAGAATAGAAGAAATACTTAAAAATGATTCAGTGCAATTTGTAATACTTGGTTCAGGTTCTAAATATTATGAGGATTATTATAAATATTTAGAATATAAATATCCTAAAAAATTTAAGGCATATATAGGATATTCAGAAGAAATAGCAGATTTATTATACGCTGGATCGGATCTATTTTTAATGCCTTCAAGATATGAACCATGTGGTCTATCACAAATGATAGCCATGAGATATGGTACGATACCTTTAGTTAGAGAAACTGGAGGATTAAGAGATACAGTTAAAGCATATAATGAGTACACTGATGAAGGTAACGGATTTTCATTTACGAATTTTAATGCAGATGATATGTTAAATACTATAAGATATGCAGAACATATATACTATGATAAAAAAGAAGTTTGGAATAAACTTGTTAAAAGAAATATGTTAATTAATAATTCATGGGACAGATCTGCTAAAGAATATGAAAAATTATATGAAATAGCAAAAACAACACCATAGTGTAAAACGCTCTTAATTTTATTAAGAGTGTTTTTAAAGTAAAGGAGTAAAATGTATAAAATATTATTATTTGATTTAGATAATACATTACTTGATTTTGATAAAGCAGAAGATAGTGCTTTAAATGAAATTTTTATTGGAGAAGGAGTTAAAAATATTGAAGAATTTAAATCGTTATATAAAATAGAAAATAAAAAAATATGGAAAAAATTAGAAAAAATTTTAATTTATTTTAAAGAATTAATTAAAACTAGATTTTCTATAGTATTTAATCATTTTGGCATAGAAAAAGATGGAAAAGAATTATCTGAAAAATATTCTAAAATATTAGGAAAGCAAGGAATAGAAATAGATGGGGCTAGTAAGTTATTAGAAAAATTATACAGAAGATATAATATTTATGCAGCGACTAATGGATTAACAGAAATACAAAATAATAGATTAAATAATTTGAATATTAAAAAATACATTAAAAAAGTATATATATCTCAATAAATTGGAAAAAATAAACCATCTAAGGAATTTTTTGAGATTATAGAAAAAGATTTGGGGTTTAATAAAAATGAAGTCTTGATGATAGGAGATAGTTTAAGTTCTGATATATTGGGAGCTAATAACTATGGTATAGATTCTATATGGTTTAATAGACTGGGAAAATGTAATGATACTTTCATAAAACCTACATATTATGCAAGTGATTTTGAAGATATTTTAGAAATCTTAAATTATTGTAAGTAGTGTAAAAATATGATATAATAAAGCATTAAACTTGAAAGGAAAAAGTATGTTTGAAGAAGTAAAAGAAATAATATTAGATCAATTAGATATTGAAAGTGAAGATATAACACTTGAATCGAAAATAGTTGAAGATTTTGGAGCAGATTCATTAGATTTAATTGAATTATCTTCAACTATAGGAGAAAAATATGGATTTGAAATTACAAAAGAGGAAATAAAAGATATAAAAACAGTAAATGATTTAATTAAAATTATTGAGGAGAAAAGAGTAAAATAACATGAAAAAAATGTATTTTGAAGAATTGATGTCCAAAATAAATTATACTTTTAAAAATAAAAAGCTGCTTTTAGAAGCTTTAACTCATAGTTCATATGTAAATGAACATAATTCTCCTAATATTAAAGATAATGAAAGATTAGAATTTTTAGGAGATTCTGTAATGGATTTAATTACAACAGAATACATATATAAAAATAATTTGAAAAGTAGTGAAGGAGAATTATCTAAAATAAAAAGTCAGATTATTAGTGAAATGGTATTTTCAACTATTTCAAGAGAACTTAATTTAGGTAATTATATCTTTTTAAGCAATGGTGAAAATATGTCAGGTGGTAGAGAGAGAAATTCTGTATTAGGTGATGTATTTGAAGCAATGGTAGGTGCAATATATCTTGATTCAGATTATGCTACAACTAGAGAAGTTGTTTTAAGATTATTAGAATCTAAAATTAATAACCTTGATAAAATTGAATGGGTTTCAGATTATAAATCAGCACTGCAGGAAATTACACAATTAAAGTACAAAGTAACACCTATATATAGCGTATTAAGTGAGCTAGGACCAGATCATGATAAAACTTTTGAAATAGAAGTAAGAATTGAGGAAAGAATATATGGTAAAGGTATAGCTAAAAGTAAAAAAATGGCAGAAAAAATTGCGGCAAGACAGGCTATAGAGAAATTAAATAAGGAGCAATAGATGAATATTAAGGTTATTTATCCAGGAAGTTTTGATCCTATTACAAAAGGTCATTTAGATATTATAAAAAGAAGCTCTAAGTTATTTGATGAATTGGTAATAGGAGTTTTCATAAATTCGTCTAAAAATCAATGGTTTAGTATAGATGAAAGAGTTAAATTGATAGAAAAAGTTTTAAAAGAGGAAAATATTAATAATGCTAAAGTAGTTAAGTTTTCTGGTTTGCTAGTCCAATATATGAAAAATGAAAACATTGATATTTTAGTTAGAGGATTAAGAGCAGTATCAGATTATGAATATGAACTTCAAGTTACATTAACAAATGAGGCATTAGCTTCTAAACCTTTTGAAACGATATTTCTAACAGCTTCTAGAGAGTATCTTTATTTAAGTTCTAGTATAGTAAAAGAAGTTGCATTAAATGGTGGAGAATTATCAGGATTTGTACCAAATGTTATTATTTCAGATATCAATGAAAAGGTAAATACGATAAAAAATGGCGAGTAAAAAAGTTAGATATGTCTGTACAGAATGTGGGAATACAACTTTAAAATGGATTGGAAAATGTCCATCATGTGAAAGTTGGGGTACTATAGAGGAAGAATTAGAAATAAAAGTTCCTGCAATGAAAGCAAATAGAAATATAGATTTAACAAGTATAAATAATATAAAATTTGAAAAAGAATTTAGAATAAAAACTAAATTTTCAGAATTTGATAGAGTTCTTGGAGGAGGATTAACACAAGGGGAAGTTGTATTAATTACAGGTAATCCTGGTATAGGTAAATCAACTTTTTTATTACAATTATCTAATGAGTATGCTAAAGATAATAAGGTGTTATATATCTCAGGTGAAGAATCTACAAAGCAGATAAAAGAAAGAGCTATGAGAATAGGGGTTAATTCTAAATCGATATTTTTATTAAGTGAAACAAATTTAGAAAATATTGAGGTTGCAATTAATAGTTCAAAACCTAAAGTTGTAATAATAGATTCAGTACAAACAATATATTCAGAATTAGTATCTTCAGTTCCTGGATCAGTATCTCAAATAAGAGATTGTTCACTAAAACTAATAGATATAGCTAAAACAAATGATATTTCTTTTTATATGGTTGGGCATGTAACTAAAGATGGTAAATTAGCAGGACCCAAATTGTTAGAACACATGGTTGATGCTGTTCTTTCTTTTGAAGGTGATGAAAATAATTATTATAGGATAATAAGAAGTATAAAAAACAGATATGGTTCTACAAATGAAATATCAATTTTTGATATGAAAGAAGACGGTATAGATGAAATAAAAAATCCTTCTGAGTTTTTTATATCCGAAAGAGATGAGAAAAATGTTGGAAGTATCATAACAACATCAATAGAAGGTTCAAGGGTTATATTATTTGAAATACAAACCTTGGCACTTCCACTTAAATTTGGACTGCCTAAAAGAATTATTGAAGGATATGATAGAAATAGAATAGAAATACTACTTGCAGTATTATCGAAAACTCTATCTTTAGATTTAGGTAATAATGATATTTATTTAAATATACCAGGAGGAATACAACTTAAAGATCAAGCTGCTGATTTAGCAATAGTTCTTTCTTTTATATCAACCATAAAAAATTTACAAATTAGTCAAAAAATTGCTGCTATAGGCGAAATAGGATTAAGAGGTGAAATAAGAAAAGTATCTTTTATAAAAAAGAGAATAAAAGAATTAGAAAAATTAGGATTTAAAGGAGTATATATTCCTAAAGCACATCAATTAGAACTTGATAATTTTGAAACTGAATTAAAATTAAGCTATATAAATAATATTAGTGAATTAGTAGAAAGGTTGTGATTAGTCTATGATAAATAAAGAAGAGAAAGTGTATGAACAAATATTTAAAATAATGGCACCAGGTCAACCTTTAAGGACTGCTATAGAAAAAATACAAGAAGCATCTTTAGGTGGATTAATAATTTTGGGTTCACTTGAAGATATGGAAAAATATGTAGATGGTGGATTTAGATTAGATACAACTTTCACTCCTCAGAAAGTTTATGAACTTGCTAAAATGGATGGGGCAATATTAATTTCTGAGGATTTAAAAATAATTCATGGAGCTAATATACAATTACAACCTGATAAAAATATAGAAACTACTGAAAGTGGAACAAGACATAGAACAGCTGATAGAATTGCAAAGCTTACGGGTAATATTGTTATAACTATTTCTGAAAGAAGAAAAAGAATTACTGTTTCAAAAGGTCAATTTAAACGTACGCTAGAATTGATAGGAGATTTATTAATTAAATCATCACAGGCTATAATGTCACTTGAAAAATATGCTGTTTCAGTAAATAAATACTTAGTAAATTTAACAATATCTGAATTTGAAAATACTGTATTACTTGAAGAAGTAATTTCTGGATTAAGATATTTTTGTTTAATGTTTACTATGGATAAAGAAGTTAGACAATATATAATGGAGCTTGGAACAGAAGGACGTTTAGTTGAGTTACAACATAATGAAATAATGGCAAATCAAAAAAATAGCTTAATAGATTTTATTAAAGATTATAGTAAGAAAAATAAAAGTGCAGAAAAAATATTTTCAGATTTAATGGAATTATCTAAAGAAGATATTAGAGATGATTCTAAACTTGCTAAAGTTCTTGGATATGATTTAAAACAAGATCTTATTGATGGAAATCTATTTCCTAAAGGTTATAGAATACTTAATACGGCTAATAAATTAACTAAAAAAGATGTTGAAAATCTTGTAGAGCATTTTAAAAATCTAAACAATTTATTAAATGCAGATTATGATGAAATATATAGTATAAAAGGTATGGGTAAATTTAAAACAGAAAGAGTTTTAAGGCTTAGAGAAAGATATAGACATTTATTATAAAAAAAACGACGTTAGTCGTTTTTTTATTCTCCAGTATAATTATGATGAACTTTTTGAACATCGTCATTATCTTCTAATACATCTATTAATTTGTTTAATTTTTCTAAATCTTCAGGTGATAAATTTTCAACTTCTATAGAAGGTACGTAAGAGATATCAGATTCAACAACAGAATAATTAGCTTCTTTAATACTATTTAATACATTATCAAAAGTATCAGTAGGAGTAGTAATATAGAAACTATCATCATAAACTTTCATATCATCCATTCCTGAATCTAGTGCTATCATCATTAATTCATCTTCATTTGAATTAGGAGTTTTTTCTATAATAATTTCTCCCTTTCTTTCAAACATATATGATACACATCCTGGTGTGCCAAGATTTCCACCATTTTTATCAAAAGAAGACTTAACACTTGAAGCTGTTCTATTTCTATTATCTGTAAGTATTTCAACTATTAATGCAACTCCACCTGGTCCATAACCTTCATAATTTAGGCTTTCATAACCAGATCCTCCATCAGCACCTGAACCTTTTTTTATAGCTCTTTGTATATTGTCGTTAGGCATATTAATACTTTTAGCCTTTTCAATAGCATGTTTTAATGCAACGTTGTAATCTGGATCTGCACCTTCTCTAGCTGCAACTGTAATTAATCTTACATATTTTGTAAATGCAGATGCTCTTTTTCTATCTTGAGCTTCTTTACGCCCTGCGATAGTACCGTGTCTTCCCATTTCTTCCTCCGTTATATAATATATCACTAATTATATCACAATCTTTGTTAAAAGTTAAATAAAAATCTATCTATATTACTAAAATTCTTGATTTTTAAATAAAAATATGATATCATTATCATATAAATATGATATTTGAAAGGAGAGTGGGGCGACCCACTCTTTAATATTAAAATAAAGGAGGAATATAGAATGGAAGAAGTTTTAGTAAAGATTGAAAAAGAAATACAGCCATATCTAGATGAAAATTCTTTAGAATTAGCAGACATTGAGTATGTTAGAGAAGGAGGATATAATTTTCTAAGAATATATGTTGAATCTAAAAGTGGAAATACAAGTTTAGATGACTGTGTTATGCTAAGTACAAAAATAGATAATATTGTTGATGAATTAATTGACGATAAGTTCTATTTAGAAGTTTCAACTCCTGGTCTTGAAAGAAAACTAAAAAAAGAAAAAGATTTTATTAGATTTAAAGGTAAAAAGATAAGTGTAAAAACAAAAAATAATGTTGAAAATAAAAAAAGTTTCGAAGGGATATTATTAGGGTTTGAAAATGGTAAAATTTTAATAAAGGATGATACTATTGAAAATGTAGAAATCCCTTTAGAAAAAGTTAAAGTTGCAAAATTAGTATTTAATTTATCTGATAAAATATTTAAGGAGGACGTTGAAAATGAAATCTAAAGATAAAGCTACATTTTTAGATGCAATTGAAGAATTAGAAAAAGAAAAGGGTATAAAAAAAGGAGAATTATTAGAAAGACTAAAAACAGGATTATTAGCTGCATATAAGAAAGATTTTAATGATCAAGAAAATTTAGAAATTGAAATTGACCAAGTAACAGGAGATGTTAAAATGTTCTGTGAAAAGTTAATCATAGATGATGAAGTTAAAGTATATAATGAAACAACTGAAATTCCTTTTAGTAAAGCAAAAGATTACAGAAAAAGAATAAAAGTTGGAGATTATTTAAAAATAGAATTGAATGCTGATGAGTTTAATAGAAATGCAATTCAAAGAGCTAAATCAATAATTATTCAATATATAAGAGAGCAAGAAAAAGAATTGATTTGTAAACAACTTGATGCCGTTAAACATCAGATAGTAAATGTTGTTGTAAGAAGAATTGAAGAAAATGGAGGTCTTTATGTTGGTATGAATGGTTTAGATGTAATAATACCACAGAGAGAATTATCAGAACTTGATAAAGTACAGGTTGGAGATAGATTAGTAGCATATATTAGAAATGTTGACGTTACTGGAAGATTTCCTAAGGTTGATATTACAAGAACAGATGATAAATTAATATATAAATTATTTGAAAGAGAAGTTCCTGAGATTGCTTCTGGAAATATAATTATTAAGAATATTGCTAGAGAAGTAGGAGTTAAATCTAAAGTAGCTCTTTATTCAGAGGATATAAACATAGATTTAAAAGGTTCTTGTATAGGTAAAGATGGAATTAGAATAAATAATATTATTAATGAATTAAATGGAGAAAAGATTGAATTAGTAGAATGGAATGCTGATCAAAGACTTCTGGTTAAAAATGCACTATACCCTGCTGAAATATTTTCAGTAGAAATAGTAAAAAATGAAGATGAAATAGTTGCTAAAGTTGAAGTTGATCCAAGTCAATTAACACTTGCTATAGGTAAAAAAGGAGTAAACTCTAAACTTGCTGGTAAACTATGTAAATTGAGAGTAAATATAGAGGCGAGTGATGAAATTGGAGAAGAAGAGAGAGAAGAACAAGAGTAATGTCATAATAAGAACTTGTATAATTACAAGAGCTAATGACAAAAAAGAAAAATTACTTAGATTTGTTGAAAACTTAAAAGGTGAATATGTTTATGATGAAAATCAAAATATTCAAAATAGAGGAAAATATATAAAAAAAGATTTGGAAGTTTTTCAAAAATTTTTCAATAAATTTAAAGTTGAAATGAAAAGTGCTGAAAAAGTTCTTAAATATTTTGAAAAAAAAGAAAACAAAGAAAATGTAGATGAACATATTTTAAGAATATTAGAAGGATTGAAAAATTCTGAATATTTGGTATATGGTATAGATGAAAATTTAGATGGAATGAAAAATTCTATAGTAAAACTTCTGATTATACCATCTGATATTAATGGAAAATATGTTAATAAATTAAAAAAAGTAGCTAAGTTAAATAATGTAAATATAATATTTATTGAAAAACAATATTCTTTAAAAAAAATCTTTTTAAGTGAGGTTAAGGTAATAGGGGTAAAAACTAAAAAGGTTGTAAGAGGGATACTAAATAAAATGGAGGTGGAATAAGTGAGAGTTTATGAGTTTGCTAAGAAAATTGGACAATCAACTAATGATCTTATTACAAAATTAAAGACAATGGGATATGATAAATCGAGTTTATCAGCTTTGAGTGAAAGTGAAATTAAAGATATAGAAAATAAATTAAATCCAGTAAAACCAATGGAAAAAACAACTTCAAAAAAAGAAGAAGTAATTGGTGAAAAAATGATATTTAATAACAAAAGTAACAATAATAAATTTAATAGAAATAATAACAAATTTAGAAATGATAGATTTGATAAAAATGAAAATAAAGGTGAAAGACAAGAAAGAAATAATCAAAATTTTGGTGAAAGAAAACCTTTTGAAAAAAGAAATAATCAAAATTTCGGAGAAAGAAAACCTTTTAATAGAGAAAATAGAGACTTTTCTGAAAAAAATAATAATGAAAGAAAACCTAATTTTAAATTTAATTCTGAAAATAAAGGAACTTTTAATAAGGATAGAGATAATAGAGAAGGTAAAGATAATAGAGAAAAAAATAACAATGAGAATAGAGTAAATAGGGATAATAGAGATAATAGGGATAATAGAAACTTCAATAATAATGGTGAAAGAAAACCTTTTGAAAAAAGAAATAATCAAAACTTTGGAGAAAAAAGATCATTTAATAAAGATAGAAAAAGTGATGATAATAAAAAACCATTTAAAACACATGCTAAAGAAGATAAAGATGCTTCAATTGAAATCCCAACTATTGAAAATGATGTTAAAGCTAAAAGCTCTAAGTTAAAATCTAAATTTGATAAAAAGAAATATGAAAATGATAAAAAGACAAAAGATGAAGAAAGAAAGTTAAAAGAATTACGTGATGATTTTAGAAAAGAAGATAAAAAGAAAAAAGTTAAGAAAAAAGAAAAGGTTATAAAATCAGAAGTAATAAGAGATGAAGGAGGAGGAGTTGGGTTAGTAATACTTCCTCAAGAAATATCAATTAAAGAATTAGCTGAAAAATTAGGAATTAATTCATCAGACATAATTAAAAAATTATTTATGCAAGGTAAAATGTATACAGCAAATGCTATATTAAGCATTGAAGAAGCAGAAGAAATAGCTATTGAATATAATGTAATAGTTGAAAAAGAAGAAATAATGGAAATATCTTATGGTGAAAAATATAATCTTGAAATAGAAGATAAAGAAGAAGAAAAAGAATTAAGAGCTCCAGTAATAACAATTATGGGACATGTAGACCACGGTAAAACTTCATTATTAGATGCTTTAAGACATACAAATGTAATAGATGGTGAAGCTGGAGGTATTACACAAAGAATAGGTGCTTATCAAGTTGAATGGAATGGTCAAAAAATTACATTTATAGATACTCCAGGTCATGAGGCTTTTACTGAAATGAGAGTAAGAGGAGCAAATATAACTGATATTTCTATATTAATAGTTGCAGCAGATGATGGTGTTAAACCACAAACTATTGAAGCTATTTCACATGCTAAAGAAGCAAATGTACCTATTATAGTTGCTATTAATAAAATAGATAAACCTGGTGCAAATGTAATGAAGGTTAAACAAGAATTACTTGAACATGGTTTAATTTCTCCAGAATGGGGAGGAAATACTGAAATGGTAGAAATTTCAGCAAAACAAAAGTTAAATTTAGATTCATTACTAGAAACAATACTTTTAAGTGCAGAAATAATGGAACTTAAGGCAAATCATAAAAAGAGAGCTAAGGCTATAGTTGTTGAATCTAGATTAGATATACAAATGGGACCAGTTGCTGATATTTTAATTCAAGAAGGAGAATTAAAAATAGGAGATATATTTGTTTCTGGAACATCATATGGTAGAGTAAGATCTATGTTAGATGATAGAGGGAATAAAATTACTAAAGCAGGAGTTTCACAACCAGTTGAAATTACAGGATTTAATGAAATACCTGAAGCAGGAGATTTATTATACTGTGTAAACAATGATAAACAAGCTAAAAAAATAGTTGAAGATTTCAAAAATGAGAAAAAAGATGAACTTAATAAGAAAAAACATATTTCACTTGAAAGTTTATCTAAGGAATTAGAAGATCAACAATTAAAAGAATTAAAATGTATTATTAGAGCAGATTCTAAAGGATCAGCTGAAGCACTTAAGGAATCAATTAATAAATTATCAAATGATAAGATAAATATTAATATAATTCAATCAAGTGCTGGAGCAGTTACTGAAGGAGATGTTATGCTTGCTGCTGCATCAAATGCAATTATTATTGCATTTAGTGTTAGACCAACTAATACTGCAAGAACAGAAGCAGAAAAAACTGGAGTAGAAATTAGAAACTATAACGTAATATATCATGTTACAGAAGATCTTGAAAAAGCTATGAAAGGTATGTTAGATCCAGAATATAAGGAAATATATAATGGAAGATTGGAAGTAAGAGAAGTATTTAAGATTTCAAATTTAGGTAACATAGCAGGATCATTAGTAATTGAAGGTAAGATTACTCGTCAATCTAAGATTAGACTATTACGTGATGGTATCATTATTCATGAAGGTGAAATTGCATCACTTAAGAGATATAAAGATGATGTTAAGGAAGCAATAGTTGGACAAGATTGTGGTATAGGAATTAAAGACTTTAATGATATAAAAACAGGAGATATAATAGAGGCATTTGTTGTAGAACAAGTAAAACAATAGATAGGGGTATTTATGAATATTAGAAGAAAAAGAGGTTTAGAAAAAGAAATTTCAAGAATCATTGGTACAGCTATATTATTAGAAGTAAAAAATGACAAAATTAGAAACTTGGTTACAGTTAAATCGGTTAATTTATCGCCAGATGCTCGTTATTCAGATGTAATTATGTCTATTTTAGATTATAAACAAAATATTAATAAGGAAAAACTTTTAGAAGAATTAAATAAATTAAAAGGGTTTTTTAGAAAAAAAATTGGTGAAAATTTAGAAATTAGATATACTCCAGAGGTTAGAATACATTTAGATGATAGTGTAGAATATAGTGTGAAAATATCTAAGATATTAAAAGAGGCAATGGCGACTGTTAATACAGATAGCGAGGAATAATAATGAGTTGGAAATGGACATTTTATGCTAATGAGTATTTAGATGATAAAATGAAACTTTTTAATAAAGATGAAGTAATAACAACTTTATTATTAAACAAAAAAATACATTCTAAGGAAGAAATGGACTCTTTTTTAAATCTAAGTTATAAACATTTACATGATCCATTTTTGTTAACTAATATGGAAAAAGTAGTTGATAAGATTTTAGAATTTATAGATGAAGATAAAAAAATATTGATTTTTGGAGATTATGATATTGATGGGATATCAGGTTCACTATATCTTTCTAAAATCTTTGATAAATTAAATATAAAAAATGAGATATATATTCCTACAAGAACAATGTTTAAATATAGTTTAAATGAAGAATATTTTAAAAATATAGAAGAAAAAAATATTAAACTTGTAATTTCTGTTGATAATTCATTTGGTGAAATATTACATATGGATATGTTGAAATCTATGGGAGTTGATTTGATAATAACTGACCATCATTTTAATAATAAAAGTATGAAGTCTGTATTAGAAATTAACCCTAAAAAATCAGTTAATTATCCATTTAAGGAATTATCTGGTGCAGGAGTAGTATTTAAATTAGTTCAAGCTATATATTCAAAATTACCTAATAAACCAATTTCAGATATATATGAATATTGTGAATTAATATCACTTGCTACTATTGCAGATGTTATGGAATGTGTTGATGAAAATAGATTTTTAATAAAAAGAGGGTTAAAAAACTTTTCTAAAACTAAGATTTTAGCATTTAGAATGATAATGGAAAATTTTAAAATTGATCCAGAATACATTACAATTAATGATATAAGTTATAGAATATCACCACTTATTAATGCTATAGGTAAGTTAGATGATCCATTAAAAATAATAAGATTTTTAACATCAAACTCTGAAAAAATTAATACACAAATATTAAATGAAATGTATGAGTATAATAATGAAAGAAAGAACTATGAAAGTAAGATATATGGTAAAATAATAAAATTTATTGAAAATAGGGAAATTAAATATTTAAATTATATATATTATGAAATGAATGATGTAAATTCAGGAGTTTTAGGATCTATTACATCAAAGTTAGCATTAGAATTTAAAGTTCCAGTAATTATTGTTTCTAAGGTTGATGGATATTGTAAGGGATCATGTAGAAGTATAGAAAATAAGAATATATATAAATTGATATCAGAATTTTCAAACTATTTTATTAACTTTGGTGGACATAATCTCGCAGCAGGATTTTTAATTACAAATGATAATTTAAATTTAATAAGAGATAAAATTAAACAAAAGATGTATAATTTAAATCTTACAGAAAAATCAAAAACTAATATAGTTATAGACGTTAAATTACCAATAAGTCAAATAAGTACAAAGAAGATGTCTGAAATTAATAGTTTAGGACCATTTGGCCCTTCAAATAATGAACCAAATTTTTATGATGAGAATGTTAAATTTAAAAATATTTTAATATTTGGTATTGATGATAAGCATTTTAAAGCTAATGTAAATATAAATAGTAAAGAAATACAAATATTAGGATATAATTTGAGTCATAAATTAAACTTGAAAAATTCAAATAAATTGTATAAAATAATATATACACCTGAATTAATAGGAAAAAAAATATTGAGATTAAAATTAAAAGATATAGAATAATTAGGAGGAAAAATGAAATTAGAAAAATTAGCAGGTTCAGAGGTAGCTTTTGAAATATTAAAAGAAGGACAAGAATATAAAATTTTAAGAGAAACTATCTTATCTAAATTTAAAAATGCTAAAGTTGATGGGTTTAGAAAAGGACATGTACCAGTAGATGTTATTGAAAAAACATTTAAAAGTGAAATAAGAGATGAATTAATAAATGAAATATTAAAAACAGAATACACAGCATTAATTAGAGAAGAAAAATTAAGACCAGTAGCAGATTTACAAATACTTTCATTAGAATATGATGAAGAAAAATTAAAAATGAATTTAAAAGTTGCTGTATTCCCAGAATTTGAATTACCTCAATACAAAGGATTAGATATAAAAGAAGAAGAAGTATCAGTTACTGATGAAGAAGTAGAAAATGAAATAAATAAAATGATTCAAAGAGCTAAAAAATTCGAAAAAACTGAAAGAGAAGAAGCTAAATTAGGTGACATTGCAGTTATTAATTTTGAAGGATTTGTAGATGGTGTAGCTTTTGATGGTGGAAAAGCTGAAAACCATAGATTAGAATTAGGTTCTAAAAGTTTCATAGATACTTTTGAAGAACAAATAGTTGGGAAAAAACTTGGAGAAGAATTTGATGTAAATGTTAAATTTCCAGAAGAATACCATGCTGAAAATTTAAAAGGTAAAGAAGCTTTATTCAAAGTTAAATTAAATAGTTTAGAAGAAGCAATAACTCCAGAATTAAATGATGAATTTGCTAAATCATCAGGTTCAGATTCAGTTGAAGATTTAAAAAATGCAATCAAAGGAAACTTATTATCAAATAAAGAAAATCAAGCAAAAAATAAAAGATTACAAACAATAGTTGAAAATATATCAAATGCAACAACTATGGAAGTTCCAACAATAACTGTAGAACAAGAAATAAATGCACAAATTGATAGATTTGCACAAACATTACAAATGCAAGGTATGAATTTAGAATCATATCTACAAATGACAGGGCAAACAGTTGAAAAAATGAGAGAAGATTTAAAAGGAAATGCTGAAAAAGGTGTTAAATCAAGTTTCATTTTATCAAAAATTGCTGAAGTAGAAGGAATTGAAGTTACAGAATCTGAATTTGATTCAGAATTACAAAGAATAGCAAGTATGTATGGAATGACAGTTGATCAGTTGACTGCTGAATTACAAAAAACAGATGGAGTTAATAGATTCTTTGGTCAAATTAATTCTCAATTATTCTTTGCAAAAGTAAATGATTATTTATTAACAAATAACTAATAATTTTGGAAACTAGGCTTAGGTCTAGTTTTCCAATATATAGAAAGGGGAGAACAAATGAGTTTAGTACCATATGTAATTGAAAATGAGGGAAATGGAGAAAGAACTTACGATATCTATTCAAGACTTTTAAAAGATAGAATAATTTTTTTAAGCGGTGAAATTAATACAGAAATGGCAAATGCAATAATAGCACAATTATTATTTTTGAATGCTCAAGATAAAGAAAAAGATATAGTTATGTACATAAATTCACCAGGAGGAATGGTTACAGCTGGATTTGGAATATATGATACAATGAATCATATATCTTGTGATGTTGTAACTGTGTGCATAGGTATGGCAGCAAGTATGGGAGCATTTCTTCTTTCTTCAGGAACTAAAGGTAAAAGATTTGCATTACCTAATTCAGAAGTAATGATACATCAACCTTTAGGTGGAGCAAGAGGTCAAGCTACAGATATACAAATAGTTGCACAAAATATATTAAAAACAAAACATAAGTTGGCTGAAATACTTTCTAAAAATACTGGACAAAGTTTTGAAAAAATTATTGAAGATACTGAAAGAGATAATTATTTATCAGCAGAAGAAGCAGTTGCTTATGGATTAGTGGATAAAGTATTGGAGAAATAAAAATGGAAAATGAAAAAGAATATTTTTGTTCATTCTGTGACAAAAGTGAAGATGAAGTAACTACCTTATTTTCAAACGAAGATTCAACAGCATTTATATGTAATGAATGTATTTCAAACAGAGATATTGAATTAGAATATGAAAATAGAACTGATTTTGAAGATTTTAATTTGTTGAAACCTAAACAAATAAAAGAGAAACTTGACGAATATATTATCGGACAAGAGCAAGCTAAGAAAGTATTATCTGTTGCAGTATATAATCACTTTAAAAGACTTTCAATACTTGATAGAGATGACAATGATATAGAAATGCAAAAGTCAAATATATTATTGATTGGACCGACTGGTTCAGGGAAGACTTTGCTTGCTCAAACATTAGCAAAAATACTTAATGTTCCTTTAGCAATAGCAGATGCGACTACAATTACTGAAGCAGGTTATGTTGGAGATGACGTTGAAAATGTATTATTAAAGCTAATAAAAGCTGCAGACTATGACATAGAGTTAGCACAAAAAGGGATAATATATATTGATGAAATTGATAAAATAGCTAGAAAATCTGAAAATACTTCTATAACTCGTGATGTATCTGGTGAAGGAGTTCAACAAGCATTATTAAAAATAGTTGAAGGAACTATATCTTCTGTACCACCTCAAGGTGGAAGAAAACACCCTAACCAAGAAATGATAGAAATTGATACAACTAATATCTTATTTATAGTTGGAGGAGCTTTTGAAGGGCTTGAATCTAAGATAAAAAGAAGATTAAATAAAAAGCAAATAGGATTTGGGTTAGATGTAGATAAAAATGAAGAATTAGATGACATGACTATTTTTGAACATGTTTTACCAGAGGATATTAGAAAATTTGGTATAATTCCTGAACTTATTGGAAGATTGCCAGTAATAACATCTTTATCAGAATTAAATAAAGAAGCTTTAGTTTCTATTTTGACAAAACCTAAAAATGCAATTATTAAACAGTATAAAAAATATTTTGAAATAGAGGATGTAGAATTAATTTTTGAAGAAGATGCTATAGAAGAAATTGCAGAACTTGCATTAAAAAGAAAAATAGGTGCTAGAGGATTAAGAAGTATTATTGAGAATAGTATGCTTGATTTAATGTATGAAATACCTTCAAAAGAAGATATTAAAAAATTGGTTGTTACTAAAGAAATGATAATTGAAAAAAATGAATTATTTATAAAAAGTGAGAAAGGGAAGAATTAATGAATAAAATGGAAATACTGCCTTTTATCCCTATTAGAGATATAGTATTTTTTCCACAAGCAGTTATGCCTATAATGGTAGGAAGAGATTTTACTAAAAAAGCTATAGATTATTCTGTAGAGCATACAGAAGGAAAGTTAGTCTTAGCAATTCAAAAAGATTCATTTAGTGAAGAAATACAAGGAATTGAAGATGTTGAAACAATAGGTGTAATTGGTAAAATTATTCAAATAATGAAAACGCCTGATGGTAATTTGAGGTTAATAATTGAAGGGGAAGAAAGAATAAATGTAACAGAAGTTATTAATGAAGATGGAATGTTTAAAGCAAAATATGAAGATTATCCTATAGAAAAAACAAAAAATACTAATAATAAGAAATATAAGATGTATTTACAATCTTTAATTCAAAATTTAAATATTGTAAATAATAGAACAATTCCTGAAGATTTAATAAAGAGTATTTTTGAAATTAAACCTTTTGAAAGTTTAATGTATACTTTGGCATCAACTTTGGAATTAAGTGAAGAAAATAGAATAAATATTTTAAAAGCAAATAATGTAGATGAAATTTTTGAAAATCTAACAAAAGCATTAAAAATTAGAATAGAATTAGAAGAAATAGATAGAAGTGTTGAAAATAAAGTTAAAAAGAATATAGAAGATAATCAAAGACAATACTATATTAGAGAGAAAATTAAAGGACTTTATTCAGAATTAGATGAAGAAGATACTGAAGATGAAGTAAATGAATTAATTTCACAAATAGAATCTAGAGATTTACCATATGAATTAACAGAAAAATTAATGAAAGAAGTTAATAGATATAAGAAGATGAATAATTTTTCAGCAGAAGCTGGAGTTATTAGAACATATATAGATACAATGCTTGAAATACCTTGGGAAAAAAGTGAAAATGAAAATATAGATATAAAAGCGGCTGAGAAAATATTAGATAAAGAACATTTTGGTTTAAGATTAGTTAAAGATACAGTTTTAGAATATCTTGCTGTTAATCAATTAAATAAAGAAAATAATAAAAAAATGGGAACAATTCTTTGTCTTATAGGACCTCCAGGGGTTGGTAAAACTTCATTAGGTGAATCTATAGCTCATGCAATGAATAGAAAATTTGAAAGAATTTCATTAGGTGGTGTTCATGATGAATCTGAAATTAGGGGTCATAGAAGAACATATATAGGAGCAATGCCAGGTAGAATTATAGAAGCATTAAAAAGAGCTAAGGTTAATAATCCTGTAATTTTACTAGATGAAATAGATAAATTAGATTCTAATTTTAAAGGAGATCCAGCTTCTGCATTATTAGAAGTGTTAGATCCTGCACAAAATAAAACATTTAAAGATAATTATGTTGATTTTGAATATGATTTATCTGATGCTTTCTTTATTTGTACAGCTAATGATTATTCAGGTATACCAAGACCGTTACTTGATAGAATGGAAGTAATTAATTTAGACTCATATACAATTCAAGAAAAATTAATGATTGCTAAAAATTATTTAGTTAATCAAGCAAAATCTGAAACAAGTATAAAAGATGTTAAATTCTCAGATAGTATTTTACTTGAAATTATTAATAAATATACTATGGAAGCTGGAGTTCGTAATTTAAAGAGAGAAATAGTAAAAATACTTAGAAAAATGGCTAAGTTAAAACTAGAAGATTCTTCTAAAAAGTATACAATTACTTTAAAGAATTTATCAGATTATTTAGGACCAGAAAAGTATAAAAAAGATAAAATGTCAGAAAAAAATTCAAAATTAGGAGTAGTTAAAGGTCTTGCTTGGACTTCTGTTGGTGGAACTACTTTAGATGTTGAAGCAGTTAAGATGGATGGAAAAGGTCAGATACAATTTACAGGTAAGTTAGGTTTAACGATGAAAGAATCAGCAAGTGTATCTTATACACATGTTAGAGCAAATTACAAAAAATTATCTGTAATTAATCCTAAATTTTATGAAGAATATGACATACATTTACATTTCCCTGAAGGTGCTACACCAAAAGATGGACCATCAGCAGGTATAACAATTACAACAGCAATAGTTTCTATTTTATCTGAAAGAAAAGTAAGACAAAATATTGCTATGACAGGTGAAATTACTATTACTGGTGAAGTACTTCCAGTTGGTGGAATAAAAGAAAAAGTATTAGGTGCCCATAGAATAGGAATTAGGGAAGTAATACTTCCTTTTGAAAATAAGAGTGATACAATAGAACTTCCAGAAGAAATATTATCACAAATTAAAATACATTATGTAAAAAAATATTCAGAAGTAGAAAAAATAGTATTTTCTGAATAGTCGAAAGGTAAGAAATGAAAGTAATCTTAAAAAATATAAGTTATGCAGAGGAATTTGCAAAATTTAGTAAGAGTAAGATTCTTAATGATATTGTTTTTAGAGAAAAAAACATAGTGGTTTTAGGTAATTTTGATGGTGTCCATTTAGGACACCATAAAATTATCAATGACGCACTAGAATTAGGGAAAAAATTAAATCAAAAAGTATTGATATATACTTTTAGAGAATATCCTAAAAAAAAGGATACTTTAATTACAACATTATCTGAGAAACTATATATTTTTGAAAAAATGAACGTAGATTATATATATTTAGAAGAATTTTTTGATGTTAATGAATTATCTCCAGAAGATTTTGTAAATAAAATATTAATTGATAAATTAAATGCATCAGAGATTTTTTGTGGTTTTAATTATAGTTTTGGTAATGGAAGAAAAGGTGATGTTGCTAAATTAAATGAATTACTAAAAGATAAGATTAAAGTTAACGTTATCAATCCTGTTTTATTTAATTTGAAAACAGATGAACTAAAAATAGTAGATATAAAAGAATTAAAAGATTATTTAGATAAAGATTATTGTGTAATTTCAAGTACATTTATTAAAACATTAATTGAAAATGGTAAAATGACTTATGTACAAAAATTATTAGGTCATGAATATATTGTTATGGGTAAAGTAGTTCATGGTAAAAAGCTTGCGAGGACTCTAGGGTTCCCAACTGCAAATTTATTATCAAAAAATAAGATTTATCCTTTATTCGCTGTTTATGGAGTTAGGATATATATAGAAGATGATGATAAAATGTATTACGGTATTATGAATATTGGCAAAAATCCAACAATAGAAAATGAGGGATTACATATTGAAACTCATATTTTTGACTTTGATGAAGATATTTATGATAAAATAATAGTTGTAAATTTACTTGAAAACATTAGATTAGAAAAGAAAATGGGTTCATTAGAAGAGTTGAAAAAACAAATTTTAATGGATACAAAAGTATGGAAAGAGAAAATATATGGTAAATATTGATTTAGTAGTTAAAACTGAAGATTTTGAAGGTCCATTAGATTTATTTTTACACTTGATTGATAATAAAAAAATTGATATTTCAAAGATATATATATCAGAAATTATTGATGAATATCTTAATATTATTAGCAAAGAAACTGAACAAAATTTAAAAATTAAAATAGAATTTTTGGCTATGGCAACAGAATTGCTAGAAATTAAAGCTTATTCTATATTAAATGAGGATAAAAAAATAGAAAAAGAACAAGATTTAGAAAAAAGAATACTTGAATATAAGGTTATTAAAGAAATTGCTAAAGAATTTTCTAAAAGAGAAATTGAGTATAATGTTCCATACATAGTTAAAGGAAGTAAAATTAAGGAACAGGATAACGTATATTATTCTTTAGAAGATTTAACATTAAATAATTTATGTGAAATATTTAATAATTTGATTAATAAAGTAGAAACTAAAGAAAATATTAAAATAAATGTTGTTGATGTATTTACGACAACAGATGCTTTATTTGAAATTGAAAAAGAATTTAGTACAAATAAAGAATTATTATTTTCTTCTCTTATGAAAGGAAATTTTTCAAAAGCTAGAATTGTTAGTTTTTTCTTGGCAGTATTAGATTTATTTAAAGAGGGTAGTATAGATATAACTTTATCTGATAATGATTTTATTATTAGAAAGGAATCATATGTTTAAATCAAGTTTAATTGTAATGATAATTAATATGTTAAGTAGGATTTTAGGATTAATAAGAGAGATAGTTATTGCCTCTTTTTTTGGTGCAACTGGTTATACTGATGCCTATTTTGCTTCATCAAGAATTGCTAATTTTTTTACAACTTTGTTAGGTGAAGGTTCACTTGGTACAGCTTTTATACCTATTTATAACGAAGTTAAAGAAGAAAAAAATTCTAAAAGAGCAGAAGACTTTGTATTTAACTTAACAAATTTAATAGTTTCATTAGCTTTTACTATTTCTTTATTTATGGCTTTATTTTCAGACTTTACTCTTAAATATATATTAAGATTTAAGGATCCAGAGATGCTTGCTACAGCCTCAGGTTTATTGAAAATAATGTCATTTTATCTAGTCTTTATTTCTGTTTCTGGATTAATTTCTTCATTGCTTAATAATTACGGTAAATTCTATATTTCAACTTTAGTAGGAGTAGTGTTTAATTTAACTATAATAATAGGTGCTATATTAACTAAAAATAAATTAGGTATATATGGATTAGGTATTTCATTTTTATTATCTGGATTATTTCAGGTCCTAATACAATTGCCTTCATTTTTAAAAATATTGAAAACATATAGATTTACTTTTAATTATGAAGATGAATATGTTAAAAAGTTCTTTTTATTAATGATACCTACATTGATTGGAATATTTGGTTATCAAATAAATGAATTAGTCGATACAGCATTTGCTGGAAATTTAAAACTTGGAACAATAAGTGCTATAAATTATGCCTCAAGACTATATTTATTGCCTATAGGAGTTTTTGCAATATCTTTATCAGTTGTAATTTTTCCTAATTTATCTAAGGCAGTTTTAAAGAAAAATAATGAATTATTTAAGTTAACTATAGAAAGAGGAATGAATTTACTTGTAATTTTAATTATTCCTTCTAGTATAGGATTAATATATTATTCTAAAGAAATTATTACTTTACTTTTTAAAAGAGGTAAATTTAGTATAGAAAGTGTAGTTTTAACCTCTGAAATATTGGAAATATATGCATTAGGATTAATATTCTTTTCAACTATACATTTATTAACTAGAGCTCATTATGCAAATAAGGATAGGAAATTACCTGTAATTTCATCTCTTGTTTCAATTAGTATAAATATTATTTTAGATTTTTTATTATATAAGAAATTTACTCATAGAGGGCTTACATTTGCTACAACATTTTCAGCCTTTGTAAATTACATCATTTTGTTAATTTCTTTAAAAACTAGATATTCAAATGTAAATTTAATGAAATATTTTAAGTTTATAATGATTTCTTTGATAAATTCAATAATTTGTATATTTTTAATTGAAAAAATTATAAATATATCAAATCAAAGTTTAGAAATAATTGTAAAATTATTCACTTTCATAATATTATACTTTACTTTTTTATCTTTAAAATATATTAAAGATAGAAATGAAATATTAGATATATAAAATTAATTTAATATGTATATTTTTTATTAAAATCCATTATTTGTATTGACATACAATATAAAATATAGTTATAATATTATCAATTAAATATAATGAAAATAAAGGAGTAGAAATGTTTTATAACAAGGTAAAGGAAAGTGCAGATTATATAGCATCAAAAGTTGACGCTAATGTAGATGTAGCAGTAATTTTAGGAAGTGGACTAGGTAAACTTGTTGATATTATGGAAGATAAAATATATATACCTTATAAAGATATACCTAATTTTCCACAAATATCAGTAGTAGGACATGCTGGAAATTTGGTTTTTGGTAAAATAGGTAATACAAAAGTTATGGCATTACAAGGAAGATTCCATTATTATGAAGGTTATTCTATGAAAGAAACAGCATATCCAGTATATGTTATGAAATTATTAGGTATAAAGAAAATGATAGTTACAAACGCATGTGGAGGAATTAACACTAATTTCAAACCAGGAGATTTAATGATAATAGATGATTTCATTAATGCTGTTGGTGACAATCCTTTAAGGGGATCAAATGATGAAAGATTTGGAGTTCGTTTCCCTGATATGTCTGAACCATATAGTTTAAAATTAAGAAATAAAGCAAAATTAATTGCAGAGAAATTAGGAATAGAAGCTAAAAATGGAGTATATACTTTCTTTTCAGGACCATACTATGAAAGTGCATCAGAAATTCGTATGTTTGGACGTGCAGGAAGTGATGCTGTAGGAATGTCAACAGTTCCAGAAACTATAGTTGCAAATTATGTAGGTATAGAAACATTAGGAATATCATGTATAACAAATATGGCTACAGGATTACGTGTAGGAAATCATTCACATGATGAAGTTGTTGTTATCGCAGAAGAAGCAAGCAAAAAATTATGTGTTTGGATGGAAGAATTTATTAAAGAATTAGTATAAATTGAGATGCCGATTATGAATTAATCGGTATTTCTTATATAAGGGGTAAGATATGAAAATATATTTAGCTAGTGCTTCACCTAGAAGAAAAGAAATACTTTCAATGATATTTGATGATTTTGAAATACATATCCCTAAATTTAACGAAGAAAAATTTAGTAAACAAATAAATATAGATGATCCAATAAAATTGACTTTAAAACTCGCAGAGGCTAAAGGAATTGCAGCCTTTAATGAACTTAATAATATTAAAGATAAAATCATTATTTCGGCTGATACTATAGTATATTTTAATAAAAAAATATATGGAAAGGGAATTGATAGAAAAAGATCTCTAAAAATGTTGGAGGAATTAAATAATAATGCACATGAAGTTATTACAGCTGTGTGTATTATTTATAACAATGAGATTATAAAATTTACATGTACAACTAAAGTTAAATTTGCAAATAATTCTAAAGAAATTATTGAATTTTATATTGATAATTTTTCTCCTTTTGATAAAGCAGGAGCATATGGAATACAAGATGCAGGATCAATTTTAATAGAAAAAATTGAAGGTTCATATCATAATGTTATGGGATTACCTATAAGAGAAGTTTTTAATGAATTACGTAAAATTATGCTTTAAATCTAATTAAATCTACTAATATTATAAACTAAGCTAATATTAATTGAATTACAAATCTTAATATGATAAAATTACATGTAAAGGAAGGAGATTTAATGGCTATAGTAAAAATAAAAAAACTTCATAAGCCTAAAATTTTGTTTGGTTTAGTTTTGAATAATTTAGAATCTAATTTATATAATGCAATAGCTAATAAAAAGGTTGCCAATGAAATACTAAAAGAAAGTTTAAATATTAATAGTAGACGTTTAATTCAAATTGTAGAGGTAGTAAGTTCAAACGATGAAGTATTGGATTTATTAGTTATTTATGATTTATTAGTCTCAGAAAATGAAGAGATGAAATTATTGAATTCACTTAAAGTAGATGAATTTAATTTTAATATATTTAATTTTAATAGAAAGGAAAAGGTAAATATTGAAAACATGGTAGAAGGATTCAATGTTTATAGGTAAATAAAAATGAAAAAAATTTTAAAATTATTATTTATTTCTTGTTTTTCACTTTTTTTAATAAGCTGCACTAGTGCTGGTGAAAAATTTTTGACAAGTTTTTTAGGAGAAAAATTATTTAATTTAACAGAAGAAGAAAAATTAGCTAATAAATTGAGAGGATATAAGCTAGAAGCAGTAATAAAGACAACTAAGGGTGATATAAATGTTTATCTATATCCTGAAGCTGCACCAAAATTAGTTGCAAACTTTGTATTTTTAGCTAATAATGATTATTATGACAATTTAAAATTCCACAGAGTTAGTGTAAATAATATTATACAATCTGGTGATAGAGCTGGGGATGGTACTGGTAATCCAGGTTACCTGTTAGATGATGAATTTAGTTTCTTAAAATTTGATAGAGCTGGAATGCTTGCTATGGCAAATGCAGGTCCTAATACTAATGGTTCGCAAATATTTATAACACTACAAAAAGCTGAAGAATACAATAATGAATATTCTATTATTGGAAACTTAAAAGATAGAAATGATTTATCAATTGCAAGATTAATTAGACAAGATGATTCTATATTAGATATTAAAATTTCAGGATATGATGTAAATGAATTTTTAGGAAACTTTGAAAAAGAAGTAGAAGAATGGACTGAAAAATTAAAAGCTACAGGATATGAATTAAAAGAGGAAAAAGAAAATAAAGAAAATAAAGAAATAAAAGAAGTAAAAGATGAGAAAGAAATAAAAGAAGAAAAATAAAGGTAATATTTGAACTGACCCCAAAAATGAGGTCAGTTTTTTATTTATAGTTCTAAATTACAATAACATATTTGTAAATAGGAAGTGTTTATATATAAATTAAAAAACCAGAGAGTGATCTCTGGTTTTGGTCATTTATTTTTTTAATAAATCTCTTATTTCAGCTAATAATTCTTGATCTTTAGTTAATACAGGTTTAGCTGGTGCTGGTTCTTCAACTGGTTTTTGTTTTTTTAATTTCATTAGTGCTTTTAATACAATGAAAATTACTAAAGCAATAATTAAAAAATCAACGACATTTTGTATGAACATTCCATAATTGATTGATAAAGCAGGACTTTCACCTTCTGCAGGTTTTAATATGATTTGTAATGTTCTAAAATTAATATGTCCTAATATTAATCCAATAACAGGCATTATTACATCATTTACTAATGAAGTAACTATTTTACCAAAAGCTCCTCCGATAATAACTCCAATCGCTAAATCTACTATATTACCTTTAGCAATAAATTCTTTGAATTCCTTTAACATAATCTCCTCCTAATTTTCATATTATTAATATATTATACAGTAAAAACAAATACATTTCAACCGTACTTTATTTTTAGATATATTTATGATAGAATATAAAAATAAATACCATTATGGAGAGGTAAGATGTCAGATATAAGATTAAAAAGAAATTTTTCAATTATTGCACATATAGATCACGGAAAATCTACAATTGCAGATAGATTATTAGAAATAACAGGAACTGTAAGTCAAAGAGAAATGAAAGAACAATTATTAGATAGTATGGATCTTGAAAGAGAGAAAGGAATTACAATTAAGGCACAAGCTGTTACTTTAAATTATAGAGCAAAAGATGGAAAAGAGTATGAATTAAATTTAATAGATACTCCTGGACATGTTGACTTTATATATGAAGTATCAAGATCTCTTGCGGCATGTGATGGTGCTTTACTTGTAGTTGATGCAGCTCAAGGAATAGAAGCTCAAACACTTGCCAATGTTTATTTGGCATTAGAAAATGATTTAGAGATACTTCCAGTTATAAATAAAATAGATTTACCATCAGCTGATCCAGATAAAGTAATGCTAGAAATTGAAGATGTAATTGGTTTACCAACTGATAATTCTGTGCTTGTTTCTGGTAAAACTGGAATTGGTATAGATGATTTATTAGAAGGTATAGTTAAATATATCCCTGAACCACAAGGAGATATTAATAAACCGTTGAAAGCATTGATTTTTGATTCACATTATGATGATTTTAGAGGAGTAATTACATACATTAGAGTACTAGATGGTTCTATTAAAAAAGGTGAAAAAATAAAGATAATGTCAACTAATAAAGAATTTGAGGTACTAGAGGTAGGAGTATTTTCTCCTAAAATGAAAGAAAAAGAATTGTTAGATGCTGGTTCTGTTGGATATATAATTACGGGGATTAAATCTATTAAAGATACACAAATTGGTGATACTATAACTACTGTTAAAGATCCTACTGAAGTTGCATTAGATGGATATAGACCAGCACAAAGTATGGTTTTTGCAGGAGTTTATCCAATTTCTACAGATGATTATGAAGATTTAAGGGAAGCCTTAGAAAAATTACAATTAAATGATGCTTCATTAACATATCAGCCTGAAACTTCTTTAGCTTTAGGATTTGGTTTCCGTTGTGGATTCCTTGGACTATTACATATGGAAATTATAGTTGAGAGACTTAGAAGAGAATTTGGTATTGATTTAATTTCTACAGCACCTTCTGTTGAATACCATGTTACAGTAGAAGGTACAAATAATATGTTAATTATTGATAATCCAGCTGAATTTCCTGAAGGAAGAAAACATATTGAAGAACCATATATTAAAGGAACTATTATTGTACCTAAAGATTATGTTGGTAATGTTATGGAATTATGTCAAGAAAAACGTGGAACATTTGTAAATATGAGCTTTTTAGATGAAAATAGATCTATGATAGTATATGATTTACCTTTAGCTGAAATAGTTATAGATTTTTATGATAAATTAAAATCAAGAACTAAGGGTTATGCATCTTTTGAATATGAAATGATAGGATTTAGAGAATCTAATTTAGTAAAAATAGATATTTTAGTAAGTGGACAAGCGGTAGATGCATTTTCATTTATAGCACATAGTGATAACGCATATTATAGAGGAAGATCTATAGTTGAAAAATTAAAAGAAGTAATACCAAGACAACAATTTGAAATTCCATTACAAGCAGCATTAGGTACTAAAGTAATTGCCAGAGAAACAGTAAAAGCTTTAAGAAAAAATGTATTAGCTAAATGTTACGGTGGAGATATTACTCGTAAGAAAAAATTATTAGAAAAACAAAAAGAAGGTAAAAAACGTATGAAGGCTATAGGAAATGTTGAAATACCGCAAGAGGCATTTTTATCAGTTCTTAAATTAAATGATTAAGGGGGAAAAATGATAAAAAAAATTATATTTTTTGATGTTGAAACTAATGGCGTAAATCCAAGAGATTCTGTTTTATCAATTTCAGCAATGAAAGTTACATATGATACTGTTACAAATAAAATGGTAAAACTTGATAAATTTGACAGATTTTATTTTAGGAATGAAGGAGAAGAGCCAAATTTTGATGCTTTAAATGTTAATGGTTTATTTGATGATGAAATAGAAAGAAGAAGAAGTTTATCACCAATTGAATATCCTAAAACATTTAATGAAGATATAAATAATTTTTTTGAATTTTGTGATAATGCAGAACATTTTGTTGCTCATAATATTAGATTTGATAGACAATTTATCCCTTTTAAACTTAAATATCAATTTGATACAATGTTAGAAAATACAGATATTGTTAAAATTCCAAGTAATAATTATTATTCATCATTTAAATGGCCAAAGTTAATGGAATGTGCAAATTATTATAATATACCAATTGATGAAAAAGAATTACATAATAGTATGTATGATGTTGTTATTATGGGAAGAGTTATGTTTAAAATGCTTAAAGATAATGATGGAATAAAAAAAGTAAGGAGATTTTTAGTTGATAATATTTCAACTAATTTGAAATAATATGGATTTTAAGACTTTTATTTATTTAGCTAATTTATTGGGTATAATTTCTTTTGCATTATCAGGAATTTTTAAGGGGATAAAGCATAATCATGATTTATTTGGTGTTACATTACTTGCAATAATCACATCTGTTGGTGGTGGAGTAATGAGAGATGTACTATTAAATAAAATACCAAATGCATTAATAAATCCACAAGATATATATGTTGCAGTAATTACAACTTTAGTTATATACCTGCCTTATTTATTATTTAAACCTAAATTTGATGATAATGTAGTTAAAAAGGCAAGGAGATTAGTATTAATATCTGATGCAGTAGGTTTATCTTTATTTGTTTCTATAGGGGCAAATATAGCTATACAAAATAGTTTAAATACTATAGGTGTTATAATTATGGCAACAATAACAGCAGTTGGCGGTGGAATATTAAGAGATATTTTAGCAAATGAGACTCCTTTTATTTTAAAAGAAGATATATATGCAATTCTTTGTGTAATTGCTGGATTTTTTTACAAAATTATGATAGTAGATTTACAATTAAATGAAATACGAACAACAATAATAATCTTTTTTATGGTATTAATTGTAAGATTAATAGTAATTAAAAAGAATTTGAATTTACCAAAATAAAAGTGGGCATGATGCCCACTTTTATAATGTAAATAATAGTTCAGTATAGGTTGGTAAATTCCAATATTCTGCAGGAATATTGACTTCTAAATAATCAATGATTTCTCTTATTTTATTTTCTAAATTTAAAGCATTCTTACTTAATAATTCAGCTTTTTCTTCTAATTCAATTTCATTAATTTGTTTGATTAATTGTATTAATTCTTTTTTGTAATATATTAAATGGTTAGTATATGTTTTTAATTCTATTTGTTCATCTTCAAATATTATTTTAGGAATATATTTATATGCAAAGTTTAAAATATATTTATCTATCATATATATTAAAGTATTACATTCAGTAAGTCTATTACTTACATATATATTCAAGAATGCTATGTATCTTGCTTGGCATTCAATTTTATTTAAAATATTATTAGATTCAAACATATAAATGATTTCTTCATTTAAATAATACTTTAAAGCTTCAAAAGTATTTGAAATATTTTTTAGCCCTCTTTTTTGAGCTTCTTCATGCCATTTTTTACTATAACCATCACCATTAAATATTATTCTACTATGATTTTTAAATGTATCAGAAATTATATAGTTTATAGTTTTTTCTATATCTTTTGATTTTTCTAATTTATCTGCATATTCATTTAATACAGTAGAAACTACTGCATTAATAACCATAGATGTATTAGCAGGAGATGAAGTAGAACCTGGCATTCTAAACTCGAATTTATTACCAGTAAAGGCAAAAGGAGAAGTTCTATTTCTATCATCAAAATCTTGATTTATATTTATCATTGTAACTTTCTTTTTAATTTCCTCATCTTTTTTTGAATAAATAATTTTATTATCAACAATATGTAATTTAGCATTTTTGAATTTTTCAGTTAAATGTGAACCTAAAAATACTGATATTATACTTGGAGGAGCTTCATGACCGCCTAGTCTATAATCATTAGAACAACTTGATATCATACTTCTTAATACAGGGTAATATCTATCTATAGCTTCTATAACAGCAGAAAGAAATACCATAAAAGTAGGTGATTTTGGATCAAAAAGATTAACACCTGTATCTGTAGCTAAACTCCAATTATTATGCTTACCTGATCCATTAACATAAGAGAAAGGTTTCTCATGTAATAAAGCAACAAAGTCATGTTTTAATGCCAATTTTTCAAGAGTTTCCATAACAATATGATTTTGATCTGCAGCAAGGTTTGCAACATCAAATATAGACGCTATTTCAAATTGATTAGGTGCAACTTCATTATGTCTTGTTTTAGCTGAAACCCCTATTTTCCATAATTCATAATCAAGGTTAGCCATAAAATTGATAACTTTATCTTTAATTTTTCCATAATAATGGAATGAACTTTCTTGATTTTTAGGTGTTTTAGCACCAAATAATGTACGTCCTGTAAACATAATATCTTTTCTTTTATCGAAATGTTCTTTTTTAATCAAAAAGTATTCTTGTTCAACACCAAGAGTAGGTATAACATTTTTTATTTCAGTATAACCAAGTAAATTTAACACTCTAGTAGCTGATTTATTAATAGCATTCATTGATCTTAATAGAGGAAGTTTTTTATCTAAAGCTTCACCATTATATGAAATAAAAGATGTAGGTATATATAAAGTGGCTCCAATTTCATTTTCTTTAATAAAAGGTGGTGAATTTGTATCCCAGACTGTATAACCTCTTGCTTCAAAAGTAGATCTTAATCCACCATTAGGAAATGATGAAGCATCTGATTCACCTTTAATTAAATTTGAACCTGAGAATCTATAAATAAAATCTTTATCACCATTTGGTTCAATAAATGAATCATGTTTTTCAGCAGTTAATTCAGTTAATGGTTGGAACCAATGACAAAAATGAGTGGCATTTCTTTTAGTAGCCCAATCTTTAATGGCATTGGCAATCAATTCAGCATTTTCTTTAGTAAGCTCTATTTCGCCTTTTTGAACCTTTTTAAATTCTTCAAAAACCTTTTTAGGTACACGTTTTTTTAAATTACTTTCAGTAAAGGCATTTTCGCCAAAAATTTTCATAATATTTTCCATTTAATATCAAACCTTTCATTTTTTATAACCAACACTAAACATTAAAAAAAACTGCGACAAAGCAGTTGACTAAAAGGGCGAAATAGCCCATTTGAATTTTTTCTTATAAAATCCTTCAGCAATTGTTGAAATTGTAACTTTCTTTTGTGCAGAAGATGCATGAATAAATTCATTATTACCAATATATATACCAACATGATTAATGTTTTTACCTTTATTTGATGTATTAAAAAATAGCAGATCTCCTATTTTAAGATCTTCAGTATTTATTTTTGGTGAATAATTAGCCATATCTTTTGAAACACGAGGTAAAGTAATAGAGCTATTTTTTGAAAATACATAATTTACAAATCCAGAACAGTCAAATTTAGTAGGCCCTATAGCTCCCCAAGAATATGGTTTATTTAGATTTGTTTTTGCAAATTCAATAATTTTATCTCTTAAAACTATTTCATTATCATTTGATATTTCAATATTTTTATCAGACATAGTAATTAATTCATCTAATATTGTATTTAATCTTTCATCCACTTCATTTTGAGTAAATGAAAGAAGTGAAAGTAAAGATAAAAATATAATAAATTTTTTCATATCCACCTCCTTTCGGGAAATTATATATCATTATAATAAAGATGTCAAATAATTATCAGATAAAAATAATTTGTTATTGTTTATGTAAACTTTTATGATATAATAATAAAAAAGGAAAGGAGATTGATTAGCAATCAAAAATATATATGTTTTTAAAAAATAGTGATAATGTAGGAAGACTTGAAGTAATTTGTGGAAGTATGTTTTCTGGTAAGAGTGAAGAATTAATTAGAAGATTGAGAAGAGAAACATTTACAAAACAAAATGTTTTAATTTTTAAACATTCAATAGATAGAAGATATGGAGAAAATGGTATTTTTTCTCATAACCAAGATAGTATAGGAGCAGTTCCTGTTTCAAATGTACTTGAAATGGAAAATATAATTTCTAAATATCCAGACGTTGAAGTTATTGGAATAGATGAGGTTCAATTTTTTGGACAAGAAGTTGTAGAATTTTGTAATAAATACGTTAATATTGGTAAAAGAGTTATTGTTGCTGGACTTGATTTAGATTTTAAGGCAGAACCATTTTATCCTATGCCTGAATTGTTAACCTATGCTGATTCTATTACTAAATTAAAAGCAATATGTATGGTTTGTGGAAAAGAAGCTTATGCAAGTCAAAGACTTATAAACGGAGAACCAGCATTTAAAGATGATCCTATAGTAATGGTTGGAGCAAGTGAAAATTATGAAGCAAGATGTAGAAGGCATCATATTGTAAGAGATAGAAAAGATAACAGGGCTAAAATATATTTCCTATTTGGTACTGATATAAATGCTGGAAAAGAAGAGGTTGAAAAATTCATATCAAGCAAAAATTCTAATGCTAAAACTAAGTCAATTAGTATATTTAAAAATGAAGAAACTGTAATTGATTTAAGAAATAGAATTGAAAAAATATCATATGAATGCGATATATTATTTATAAGAATAATTAAAAGTCCATTAATGCCAATAGAAGGAGATTATAGTATTATTGATTTGATGTCAGAATATAGAAAAATATCATCAGTAATTTTAATTTCAAGAAATAGGCGTGGAATGATAAATGAGGTATTAATATCTCATGAAACTATTAGAAAAGCAGATTTAAATTTAGATGGTATATATTTTACTCCATCTGAAAATCCAGAAAATGAAAAAAATATAGATTATATAGAAAAAATAATAAATGCCAAAGCATTAATAATTTAAGGAGGAAATGATTATGAAAAAAGTTATAGCATTATTATTTGTGGTTAGTTCGTTAAATAGTTTTTCATATACAAGACTATCATCAGATGAGTATTTAAATGGAATATTTACAAGTAGAGCAACTAAAGAAATAATGAATGGCTCTTTTGATTACTATAATGATCTAGCTGTTGTATCAGATAGATTAGTGACTTTAGATAATGTTAAAGCTGATGCGTTATCGGGATTAAAAAATTCAATTAATGATTATTCACTTACTAAATTAAAATCATTATTTGAGGAAGTTAAGTTATCAGGTAAAAACTTTGATTATGCTACTATGAAGATGATGGCTGAAGAAATATCAAAAAAAATAATAGATGAACAAAAATATGAAATTGCTAAGACTGTAGAATTAAAAAACAGTAATAAATACTTAATTTTAGCTAAGATATCAAAAAAAGATGTTGAAAAAATTACTGTAGAGCATTTTAGAAAAAGATTATTTAATGTTGTACAAAGATTAAATGATTATTATCATGAATTAGGGAAATAATATATGAAAACGAATAATAAAGATATTATTCGTGAAATTTTTAAATCTAAAACAAGATTTTTGGCAATATTTATTATTAATTTATTAGGTATTTCAACTTTTATTGGTTTAAATGTTTTAAGCAAAGACATGTATAAAACTATAGACACTTTATATAATATTAGTAATGTTACTGATGTTACAGTAAGCTCAAATATTGCGTTAAATCAGGATGATTTAAAAATTTTGAATAATTTAAAATATGTGTCAGATATAGAATATGGATATAGTGAAGAAATATATATAGATAATAGCAAAGAGATATTAAATTTAAAGAATATTCCTGAAAAAATTTCTAAACTTAAATTAATTAAAGGGCGTTTTCCAAATTCAATTAATGAAATAATTATAGAATATCAATTAAAAGATAAATATGCTATTAATGAAAAAATAAATGAAAAATTTAAGATTGTTGGATATTATGAAAATGTCGAAAATAGGTTACTTAATTCGAAAGTTCAAGCATTTAAGGGATATAATGTCTCAAGTGTTAATGGATACACTTTAAAAAAGTATTTTAAAGATAGAGAATACAGTTTTGCAAATATTAAACTTAAAACAGATTTTAGTACATATAAATCAGAGTATAATGAATATGTTTTTGAAAAGAAAATTGATATTCAAAATAAGATATATAAAAATTCTAAAATGAAGTTAGAAGAATTTTTATCCGAGAAATATGAAAATATTAATTCAGGAAAAAAGAAAATAGAAGATGCTAAAAATGAAATAATAGAAAATGAAAACAAGATTATAAAAGCTAAAAATGAGATAAAACTAGCAGAGAAAAAACTTGTTTCAAATATTAATGAATTTGAGGGAGCATACGATAAATTCTATAATAATGAAATTAAAATTAATAATAAAAAGGCTGAATTAATAAAACGACAACACGATTTAAAAGAAAGTTTATCAAAAGTTGAAGAAGGCTTAAAAGAATTAGAAATAAATAAAGGTAAAATCAATAGTGGTTTAGGTGAAATAGAAAAAGGATTTCTTGTTATAAATGAAAATCAGAAAAAAATAGAAGATTCAAAAAAAGAAATTTTTAAGAATAAAGAATATGTTGCTTCTTTAAAATCTAGTATTTTTGTATCAAAAAAAAGAATAGAAAATAGTAAAAATAAGATAGAACAAGCTATAAAAGATATAGAACTAGGAGAAAATAAACTTAAAACTGAATTTGAAAATTTAAAAGATAAAAAATCTGAATTAATTAAAAATTTAACTTTTATTGAAAATAAAAAAAATGAATTAGAATATAATAAGAAAAAAATTAATGATGGATTAAATCATATTAAAATTGGAATAGAAAAACTTGAAGAAGGTAATAAAAGGTTAATAGAAGAAAAAAATAAGTTTAATGCTGAATATGATAAAAATTTAGATGAAATAAATAAGGGTAAAAAAGAAATTCAAAATAGTAAAAATAAAATAAAAAATGCTGAAAAAATTTTTGAAAAAGAAAAGGTTAAGGCAAATAAAACAATAGAAAAAACTTTAAATGATATAAATATAAATGAACGTAAATTAAAATCATTAAATTTAATATACTTTATTAATACAAGAATTGATAACCCAAATTATTCATCATTTATTGAAAGTGTAGAAAGTTTAAATATTATATCGAAATTATTTCCCATAATTTTTTATTTAATAGTAATACTTGTTTCTACGACTACTATGACAAGAATGGTTGATGAGCAAAGAAACTCTATAGGTACATATATGTTTTTAGGATATTCTAAAAAAGAAATATCTAAAAAATACTATATTTATGCTTTAATACCTACTATTTTGGGAATAACTTTAGGTATTTATTTTGGAATACATTCTATTCCTAAATTTATTTATACTGCATTTAAAGCAGGTTCTATTTCTATGTATAATGATTTATTAATTGTATTTGACATGAAAATAGTTTTAATAAGTATTTTTGCTTCAATTTTATCTACAATTTTATCAGTATACTTATCTTTAAGAAATGATTTTAATATTGAAATTGCAGATTTACTTAAACCTAAAATACCAAAACAAGGAAGCAATATTTTACTTGAAAAAATAAAAATATTTTGGAATAATTTATCTTTTTCTAATAAAATAAGTTTAAGAAATATTTTTAGATATAAAGGTAAAATGATTATGAATATTTTAGGAATTACAGGTTGTACTGCCCTTATATTCCTTGGATTTGCAATTAAAAACTCTTTTTCAGAAATTTCTGAATTACAGTATAATAAAATAAGAAATTTTCATGCTGAGATTAATTTGAAAAATCATTTAAATAAAAATGAAATAAATAAGGTTACTGATTTAATTAATAAGGATTTCACTGTATTATCTTTAGAGAGTATAAATGCTAAATTTTCTATTAATAGTAAGGAAAATAATATCAAGATATATATTGTAAATGATGCCAATTTAAATGATTTTTTTTATCTATCAAATAAGATTGATGATAAAGGAGTCCTTGTTTCAAAAAGAGCATTAACACTTATGGGAAAGAATATAGGAGATGAAATTTTAGTTAATGATCTTGTAGGGAATGAATACAATTTAAATGTTTCAAATACTATAGAAAATTACCAAGGTAACTATATTTTTCTTACAAAAACATTTTATGAAAAAAATCTACAAAAAAAATATAAAGTGAATACTTTAATAGTTAAAGAGAATAATAAATCTCTTGATTATCTATTAGATTATGATGAAGTTCAATCAATATCATTAAATCGTGAATATAAAGAGGTTTTTGATAAGATTAGTGAGAGTCTTAATTTTATTGTGGTATTTATAATTTTATTATCGGCACTTTTATCTGTTGTTGTTACATATAATTTATTAGAAATAAATGTAAATGAAAGACAAAGAGAACTTGCCACTATAAAGGTTATAGGATTTTTTTCAAGAGAGGTTTCACTATATATTTATAAAGAAATATTTATTCTTACTATTGTAGGAATTATCTTAGGCTTACTTACTGGAAAATGGTTACATAAAATAGTATTAGTGTCAATGGAGAAAACAAATACGGTTTTTGTTGAAAATATTGGCTATACACCTTATATATTTTCTATAATATTAACTTTAATTTTTTCTTTTATTTCTTTCGTATTAATACATAGGAAACTTAAAAATATAAATATGATAGAAGCACTAAAAATGGAATAATTGCTAATGCCACATTTGTGGCATTTTTATTTGAAAAAATGGCAAAAATATGTTAAAATGTAATCGAATAGGAGGATGATATTCATGAAAAGATTTTTGTTAATGGTTTTAACTATTATTGGAATTACATCTTTTTCAAATTATAATGATGGGAAGTACGAAGCAATTTATAAAAAAGATGGCTATATATTAACAATGAGAATTATTGTGAAAAATTCTAAAATTCTTTCTGTTGATTTTGATAAAGTTGATGAAAAGGGAGTTAAATTATCTACTAAAAATAGTGAATTTAGAGAAAAAAAAGATATAGTAAAAAAATATATAGTAAAAAATCAAAGTTTTGAGAATTTACCGGATATATACGATAAGGATTCTAACAAGGAATTTCAGACTTTAATAGAATATTTAATTGAAAAATGTAAGTCATCAAAGCCAGGGTATTTTGAAATTTAAAACTAGGGGATGCATTTGTTGCATCCCTTTTACATAAAGGGAAATATATGAGATTAGATAAATTTTTAGCCAATAGTGGAGTAGGAACTAGAAAAGAAGTTAGAGATATTATTAAAGCTAAAAAAATATTTGTTAATGATAAAATTGCAATGTCAGCTGATATTAAAATTGATGAAGTAAAAGATGTTATTAAATATGAAAATAATATAATTAGTTACACTAAATTTAGATATATTATGTTAAATAAGCCAAAAGGTTATATAAGTGCAACTGATGATAATAAACAAAAAACAGTTTTAGATTTAATTACAGATTTTAAAACATATAAATTATTTCCTGTCGGTAGATTGGATATTGATACAGAAGGATTATTACTTTTAACAAATGATGGTGAATTAGCACATAACTTACTCTCGCCTAAAAAACATGTTGAGAAAAAATATTATGTTGAATTAAGCTTAGCTATTTCAAGTGTTGATATAAAAAATATTGAAAATGGAATAGATATAGGAGAAGGTATAATTACAAAGCCTTCTAAAATAATTAAAATTGATGATAATAAATTGTATATAATTATAATGGAAGGTAAATTTCATCAAGTTAAACGTATGTTTAAGGCTGTAAGAAATGAAGTTATATATCTTAAAAGAATTTCTATGGGTTCTTTAATATTAGATGAAAATTTAAAATTAGGAGATTATAGAGAACTTACAACAGAAGAATTGAAGGGGTTATTATGAAAAAAATAGCTTATTTGGGTAATAAAAATAATTTTGAAATTTATAAATTACTACATAATAGAATTAAGGAAGTTAAGAATTTAAATTCTGAATTATATCATATTGAATATAAATCTAAAAATTGTGAGGAATATTTGGAAGAATATGATGCTGTATTTTTTGAAGACAATTTAAAAAATAAATATGATTTTATTTTTAAAAAAGATGATTTGACTCAAAAAATATTTTTAAAGAAATTAGCATTCAAAGAATTACTTAAATATTCAAATTTTAAGGTTGAAAATTCAAATATATTGATACTTGAAACTAATGAATATTTTAATGCTATATACGAAGCATTGAAAGAAATTGAAATTGGTAAGTTGCATTTAGCATCTATAAAACAAAATAATATAATCAAACTTGAAAAAGGAGATTATTTTAAAAATTTTCTTGATATAGAAAGATTAAATAATATAGATTTAATAATAAATTTAACTGATATTGGAAGTGTGTTTACTATTGATGAAAGTCCTTTAAAGATGACTACGAATTTAAGTTCTAAATTTGTTTTAGATTTGGTTAAAGTTCCTATAGAGACTACTTTATTAAAACAATTCAAATTAAAGGGTTCTACTTTAATTAACGGTATTGATTTAACTATAATTGAAATGATAATGTTGTTATTACTATTATTTGATAGAAAAGACATTTACTATTTTGAATTTATAAAACAATTACATATGTTTATTTATAAAAAGATTAATCCAAGAGTTAAAGATAATATGGATGAAATAACGACTTCTAAAGAATTTTTGAAATTATTGAAAGGAAATATTAAATAATGGAAAATTTAAATATAGAATATGAAAAATTACATAATTTTGCTAAATTATTTAACATTGAATATGAAGTATATAAAAATGCGGTAGATGCATATAATAAAGATTTAAAAGCTGCTGTTTTAGAATATATTGGATTTGAGGATACTGAAGGAGAAATAGGGAATTATGAAACATTTTTCTATTACTTAATTGCTGAATTAACTAATGGATACTTCCACAACTATAAATCTAAAAATTATACTAAAGGAATGAAAAGATTAGTTAGAGATTATCTTTATAAATTAAATGATGTTAATTTTGATGATTTTGAAAAAAAAGAAGATGAATATGAAGATGTATTGATAAATATTTTAATATCGGAAATTAACTATAATCTAAGAAGTGAAAAAAAATCAATAGTTGGATTTTCTATAGGGCTTGAAAATATTTTTTATTTATTAGTTGACAATAATGTTATAAATGAAATGAAAAAAATAGGTTCAGAATTATTAACTGTAATAGATTTAGAATTTTTAGAAAAACAATTAGGACTAATTTATAGACTTAAAGAAAGTATATCAGCTTTAGAAGAATATTTACAAAAGGGAGATTATATAATGGAACCAGAAGAAAATAAAGGCAGTTATATTACTCTTTTTGATAAGGCTGTTAGAAAAAATATTGTCATTAATTATTTAACTGATGATCAGAAAAAAGTATTGAAAGTTGTTCTATAGAGGAGAGGAAAAATGGATAATATAACATTATATAGAAAATACAGACCTCAAAATTTTTCTGAGTTATACGGACAAGAACATATAGTAAGAGCAATAAAAAATAGTTTAGATAATTATAAATTATCACATGCCTATTTATTTAATGGTCCACGTGGAGTTGGTAAAACTACTATTGCTAGATTGATTGCAAAAGGTGTAAATTGTAATGTTGCAATTACATCTAATCCTTGTGATTCTTGTGAAAATTGTAAAGAAATTACTAAAGGAATAGCTGGAGATATCATTGAAATAGATGCAGCATCAAATAGAGGTATAGATGAAATTAGAGATTTAAAAGAAAGTACAGGATATTTGCCAGTTAAATGTAGAAAAAAAGTATACATAATAGATGAAGTTCATATGTTAACAAAGGAAGCATTTAATGCATTGCTTAAAATATTAGAGGAACCACCTAAACATATTATTTTTATTTTAGCTACAACAGAAATTGAGAAGATACCTGATACGGTTATTTCTCGTTGTCAAAGATATGATTTTAAAATTATTAGTGAAAATGACATAATTAGTATGTTAAGAAAAGTTGCTGAAAATGAAAATATTAATATTGATACTGAAAGTTTAGAATTAATTTATTCTAAATCAGAGGGATCTGCAAGAGATTCCTTTTCTATATTTGAACAAGTAACTTCAAATTATTATAACGAAGATGAAATAACTATAGATAAAACTGAAAAAGCATTAGGTGTTGTATCTAAAGTATTTTATAATAATTTTACAACTCTTATACTAGATAACAAAAAAGATGAATTGATATCATTTATAGATAAATTATGGGTTGAAGGTATTCAAATTGACCAATTTTTAAGAGATTTTTGTAAATATATTAAACAACAAAATATTGATTTAGAAATTAAAATTAATATTATTTCAAATATTTTAGAAATATTAGTTAAATATAAGCATGAAGAAGATAAAAGATTGTTGGCATATATAATAATAAATAAAATTCTAAAAAATAATGATAGGACTATAAATATTGCCCCAATTCAAATGAATAATAATTCAGAACCTAAATTTAGTACAGAAAAATGGCAGATTTTTATTAAACATTTACATGAACTAGGTAGACAAAGGTACTATAATTTAATAAAAGATACAAAAATTTCTGTTCAAAGTAATAATATTACAATAATAAATGACAGTTCTAATTATTATTTCAGATATTTAAATTCAGAAAATAGTATAGATTTTCTTGAAAAAGAACTTGAAAAAAAATTCGGGTTTAAATACAATTTGTTGATTGAAGGTTCAATTGATGAAAAAGAAGAATTTGATGAAGAAATAAAAAATAAAATAATGTCTATATTTAATGCTGTAGAAAAGTAAGGAGATTATAAATGAAAGTAAAGGTAATTTTAAAAGAAAATATAAAAGGTGTAGGAAAAAAAGATGAAATAATTGAAGTAAAAGATGGATATGCAAATAACTTTTTATTTGCACAAAATAAAGCTGTTCCTGCAACACATGAAAATATAAATAAACTTGAGAGTAAAAAGAATAAAATTTCTAAGAATATAGAAAAAGAAGTTAAAAAAGCAAATGAAATAAAAGAAATTTTAGAAAAAAATACTGTAACACTAAAGGTTAAACTTGGAAAAGATGGAAAAGTTTTCGGTTCTTTAGGTGCTAAAGAAATAGAAGAGGCTGTTAAAGAACAACTTAAAGTTGAAATAGATAAAAAGAAAATCGGTAATGATGCTAGATTAAAATCAATAGGTCTTCACAATGTTGAAATTAAACTTTATGCAGATATAAAAGCAATTTTAAAAGTTAATGTCATAAGTCTATAGGTGATATTAAATGGAAAAATTTGACAATACCTTACATAATATACATTTTGAACAATCAATTTTAGGTTCTATTTTAATTGATCCAAATTTATTAAGTGAAATCACATTATCATTAAAACCTAGTGATTTTTATTCAGTAAATAATAGATTAGTTTATGAAGCTATGTTAAAATATGTTGATGAAAAAGATAATTTAGATTTAGATATATATGTTTTAAGTGAAATACTTAAAACACAGAATAAACTTGAAAAAATTGGTGGTTTAGACTATTTACTTAATTTAGTTGAATCAGCGTATTCTTCTGCAAATGCTTTAATTTATTTAGATACTATACTTGAGTATTCAAAAAAAAGAAAATTATTAGATTTATCTAGAAATATTAATGAACAGCTATATAATAATATTGATTCAAAAAATATATTAGAAAATTCACAGCTTGAAATAAGTAAATTATATAATGATGCTACTAATAATGGTGTTATTAGAATAGATTCATTAGTATACAAAGAATTTGATAGAATAAAATTTTTAAAAGAAAATCCATTGGAAGAAACAAAAATTAAAACAAAATATAGAAGGTATGATGAAATAACAAAAGGTTTACATCCGGGTAATTTAATTATACTTGCAGCAAGACCATCTGTTGGTAAAACAACCTTATCATTAAATATTGGTTTAAATGTTGCTGAGAGTGGTAAGAAAGTTTTAATTTTTAGTTTGGAAATGGGTGAAGATGAATTATTAAAAAAATTAATTTCTATTGTAGGAAAGATAGATTTAGAAAAAATTAAGGAACTTAATTTTATTAGTAATACTGAAATTATGCAAAATTATAGCCAAGCATTAGATAAATTAGCAAAAATGAAGATATTAATTGATGCAGGAGCAACTCCAACTATTTCTAATATTAAAAATACATGTAGAAATATACAAAGAGAAGGTGACGATATTGGTCTAATAATTATTGATTATCTTCAGTTAATACAAGGAAATTCAAGAACAGGTAGTAGAGAACAAGAAATATCTGAGATTTCAAGAGGATTAAAATTATTGGCTAAAGAATTAAATGTACCTATACTTGCATTATCTCAATTATCAAGAAAAGTTGATTCACGTGAGGATAAAAGACCTATTTTATCTGATTTAAGAGAATCAGGTTCTATTGAGCAAGATGCAGACCAAGTATTATTTATTTTTAATCCAGAATATCATCAAGCAAGAAAAAATAATATAGCTGAAGTACAAAAAAATTTATTTCCTATTGAGTTATTGCTTGCAAAACACAGAAATGGACAAACTGGAAGTATGGTGTTATTATTTGAAAAGTCTAAACAAACGTTTTTAAACCCTACTCCTGAATTTGAACATAAATATTATACAGAACAAACGGAATCAGAATAAGGAGGAATAATGATAAAAAAAGTAGAGCTACTTGCCCCTGCTGGTAACATGGAGAAATTAAAAGCTGCCTTTCATTTTGGAGCAGATACAGTATATATAGGTGGAAGAGGATTTAATTTAAGGGGAATGAGTGCAAATTTTACAGATAAACAATTAATAGAAGCCGTGGAATATGCCCATTCTTTAGGCAAGAAGATTTATGTAACATTAAATATTTTTGCACATAATCAGGAAGTTAACTACATTCCTAAATTTATTAAATTTTTAGAAAAAGCAAAAGTAGATGCAGTAATAGTTGGAGATTTAGGAATAATACAACAAGTAAGAGAACATGCACCAAATTTAGAAATACATGTAAGTACACAGGCTAATGCTACAAACTGGATGACAGTTAAGGCTTATAGAGATATGGGTGCTACAAGAGTTATTCTTGCAAGAGAAATGTCATTACATGAAATCAAACAAATAAAAGAAAAAGTGCCAGATATAGAACTTGAAGTATTTATACATGGAGCTATGTGTATGGCTGTATCTGGAAGATGTTTACTAAGTAATTATTTTACATCAAGAGATGCAAACAGAGGTATTTGTGCTCAAGATTGTAGATGGAATTATAAGGTAATAGCAGAAGGACATGAAGAAACTGGAGCACATGATATAATAGAAGATGAAGGTGGAACTTTCATATTTAATGCAAAGGATTTATGTACTATAGAATTTATAGATAAGATTTTAGAAGCTGGAGTAGATTCTTTAAAAATAGAAGGAAGAATGAAATCTATTTACTATAATTCAACAGTTACTAAACAATATAGAGAAGCAATAGATTTATATTATTCAGGAAATTATAAATATAATCCAAAATGGTTATATGAATTACAAACAATAAGTCATAGACTATATTCATCAGGATTTTTCTTTGGTTCAACAAATGAATTTGATCAAAACTATAATACTAGTTCATCTTATTCACAAACTTACCAACTAGTCGCAAATGTATTAGAAAAGGTTGATTCAAATAAATATAAAGTACAAATTAGAAATAGGATTATAGCATCTGAAGTAGAGCTTGAATTAATAAGACCTAACCAAGACCCTATAAAATTTAGACTTAATGGTTTTTTAAATACAAAAACAGAAGAATTTGAAGAAATAGTTCATCCTAATACAATTGCAATTATTGAAACTGATGTTGAAATGGGAGAACTTGATTTAATTAGAGTAAAATTACCAGAGGGAGTATCAGATTCAGATATGGATATATCACATACCGATCAATCGGAAAGTGGATTTGTTCCTAAACAATGTTCTTGTGGTAAAAATAAATAGCAGAAAGGATATTTTAAAGTGAAGGAAAAGATTTTAATCATAGAAGATGATGTAAAAATTTCTAGAATCATAGAAGTAGAATTAAAATTTGAAGGTTTTGATGTACAAATTGAAAATGATGGTAAGGAAGGTTTGCTAGCTGCTAAATACAATCATTTTGATTTAATATTATTAGATGTAATGTTACCAAAAATGAATGGATTTGAAATATGTAAAAGAATTAGAGAAGATTCTGATGTTCCGATAATATTTTTGACTGCTAAAGATCAAATAACAGATAAGGTTATATCATTTGATTATGGTGCAGATGATTATATTACAAAACCTTTTTCAAATGAAGAATTAATAGCTAGAATAAAGGCTCTATTAAGACGTTCAAGTATTAAAAATAAAAAGAGAGAAGATTTTATATTTGAAGATTTAAAAATATCATACACCGCTCATGAAGTATACAGAGATGGAGAATTAATTCAACTTTCTAAAAAAGAATTCGACTTATTAGACTATTTAGTCTTAAATAAAGGTGTAGTTTTAAGTAGAGATAATATATTAGAAGAAGTATGGGGATTTGATCAAATTGGAAACAATAATATTTTAGATCTATATATTAAATATTTAAGAGATAAAATAGATAAACCTTATTCAAGAAAATTCATTCAAACAAAAAGAGGTATAGGATTTGTATTCAAATAATGATTTAAAAAAACTATTTGGAATAAAAAATAGAATTACAGTTACATTTAGTTTTGTATTTATTTTTATTACAATATTTTCAACAGTAATCCTGTTTTTTATATTAAACAGGCAACATAACAATATTTTAATTTCACAATATAGTACTAAAGTAAATGAAATAAATTCATATTTTACTAGAATTGAGGATTATATTAATAAGTATAATGAAAAGAAGTTAAAATTAAAATTTGAACCTGTTATTAAAGATCAAAGTATAGTGTATCCTAAACCATTTAATCCAGGAGAGGAAGACTTTAAATATATAGTCCATATAGTCGCTAAAAATGATTTAGATGTGATAGCATTAAATACCTTTGATTTTACTATTAATAATGATAATTTAAATAGGACTTTCAGTAATATTAATTCTAATATGCTTATTCCTAAAATGATAGCATTAAAAAATAATTCTACAATAACCTCAAACTTTTCTGTTGTTAAACTTACTAAAAATATTAAAGGAGCTATATTTGAAGTATATGTATTAAAAAATATTGATCAACATATTAAAACTATTAACACTTTAAAAATATTATTTTTATTAAGTTCTTTATCAGGATTAATTTTAATATTTTTAACTTCAAGGGAAATTAGTAATAGAATTTTAAAACCTATAATAAATATTATTAATACTTCAAAGGAAATTTCACGCGGTGATTTATCACGTAGAATTATATATCCTGAAGTTAGAGATGAATTATTTGATCTTACGAATATAATAAATGAAATGCTGGATAAAATAAATCTTACATTTGATAAACAATCACGATTTATTTCTGATGTTTCACATGAACTTAGAACGCCTATTTCAATAATAAAGGGTTATGCTGAACTTATTAATAGAAGATACATTAAATCATTTACAGATGAAGAAAAAGAAAATCCTAGAAATGAATTATTAATTGAATCAACAGATTCTATAGTAAAAGAAAGTGAAAATATGACTAGATTAATTACATCTTTATTGTTTTTATCTCGTGGAGATGAAAATAATATAAAGATGTTAAATAAAGTTTCTATTAATTCATCTAAAATTTTAAATCAAATAGAATCAGATTATAGACTGGTTAGTCAAAATAAAAAAGTCGTTATAGAAAAGAATGAATCATTTAAGTTTGTTTCTGATGAGAACCTATTATTACAATCACTTAGAATAATAATAGAAAATGGTTTAAAATATTCTCCAGAAAATTCTAATGTATATATTTCAAGTATATATGATAAAAAAAATAATACTGGAATGTTTATAGTTAGAGATGAAGGATATGGAATTAAAGAAGATGAAATTGAAAAAATATTTGATAGATTTTATAGAGTAGATGAATCTCGTAACAAAAAAACTGGTGGTTATGGATTAGGATTATCTATTTTTAAAAGAATACTTGAAATTCAAAATCATCTTTATAGAATTGAATCAAAAGTTAATGTTGGTACAAAAATTACAATAATTATAAAAGGTATTTCAAAAAAATAGGCAATATATATTGCCTATTTTTTAAAAGGAGGAAAATGGACGATTTTATATTAATATTAAATAAACCAAAGAATATAACTTCTTTTTCATATATACAAAAAATTAGAAGAGAAATGAATATAAAAAAAATTGGACATGCTGGAACACTTGATCCTATGGCAGAAGGATTAATGATAGTTATGGCAAATGATGCTACAAAATTTTCAAATTATTTAATGAAACATTCTAAAACCTATTATGTAGAAATGGAACTTGGTTATGAAACTAATACATTTGATTTAGAAGGTGAAGTAACTAATAAAATTGATTCTAAAATTGATATTAAATTAAATGATATAGAAAATGTTATAAAAAAATATATAGGTAAATTCAAACAAATTCCACCTATGTTTTCTGCAATTAAAAAAAATGGCGTTAAACTATATGATTTGGCTAGAAAAGGTATTGAAATTGAATTAGAAGGAAGAGAAATAGAAATAACAAATATTTATGATATATCTTTTTCTAGTAATATAATTTCTTTTAGAACAGATGTAAGTAGTGGTACATATATTAGATCACTTGTTAGAGATATAGGTAGAGATTTAAACACTTATTCAACTATGACTAAATTAGTTAGAGAAAAAATAAATAATTTTTCTTTTGATGATGTAAATAAAAAAATTTCAGTAGATAAAATATTTGATTATAAAAAAATTGAGGTAGATGAAACTTTATATAATCAATTATATAACGGTATGACAAAGATTATTGAACTTAAAAATATAGATGAAAATGATAAATATTTAAAGATATACTTTAATGATATTTTTGTAGGTATAGTAGAAATTAAACAAAAAATGGGATATACTTACTATATAAAAAGAAGTAAATATTTTAAGGAGTTGAAGTAATATGAAAGTTCGTAAAGCAATTATACCTGCAGCAGGTCTTGGTACGAGAGTTTTACCTGCTACTAAAGCACAACCTAAAGAAATGTTAAGTATTGTAGATAAACCAGCATTACAATATTTAGTAGAAGAACTTATAGAAAGTGGTATACAAGAAATTTTAATAATTACTGGAAGAAATAAACAGTCTATAGAAAATCATTTTGATTATTCTTATGAGTTAGAAGCTATATTAAAAGAAAAAGGTAAGGAAAAATTGTTTAATGAGGTACAAAATATTTCTAAAATGATTAATATGTATTATGTTAGACAAAAATTACCTTTAGGTCTTGGACATGCAATATCATGTGCAGAATCTTTTGTTGCAAATGAACCTTTTTTAATATTATTAGGTGATGATATAATTTATACAGATAAGAAAAAAGGAGAAATTCCAGTATCAAAACAGTTAATAGAAGCATATGAAAAAAATGCTGGGGGAAGTTTTATAGGAGTACAAAAGGTACCTAAAAAAGATTTAAATAAATATGGAATAATTAAACAGGGTAAAAAAGTAGATAATAACACATATGAAATTGAAAATTTTATTGAAAAACCAAATATTGAAGACGCTCCAAGTGAGTTTGCAGCTTTAGGTAGATATATTTTAGAACCACAAATATTTAAATATTTAAAAGAAGAAAAACCTGTTGATTTTGAGATACAATTAACACCTGCTATATTAAAAATGGCTCAAAAAGGTGATTCTAAACTTTATTCTTATGAATTTGAAGGATTAAGATACGATACAGGAGATAAATTTGGAATGTTTAAAGCTAATGTAGAATTTGGATTAAGACATCCAGAATTAAAAGATAAAATAAAAGAGTATCTAAAAGAACTAAAGGTAGAATTATGAAAATAGTCGGAGATTACTTAACCACTCAAAAAATAGATGATTATATAGAAACTCAATATGAAATTAATAAAGATTTATTGATGGAAAATGTAGTATATAAGCTATATGAAAGTTTAGATAAAAATTATGAAACATATTTAATTATAGCAGGTTTTGGTAATAATGGTGGAGATGGTTATGCTTTAGCAAGAATGTTGCATGCTAATAATAAAGAAGTAATAGTTTTTAAATTAAAAAGTAATTATTATAGCAGAGAATGTGAAAAAAATATAAGAAGATGTAAATTATTAGGAATAAGAATAATTGAAGATATTAATAAATTAGATTTTTATTTACAAAAAACAGAAGTTGTTATTGATGCTATTTTTGGTACAGGGTTAAATAAAGAATTGCCTAGAGATATAAAAGAAATAATATATAAAGTAAATAAATATAAAATACTATCTCAATTTAAAGTTTATAGCATAGATATACCTTCTGGACTTGATTCTAAATATGGAAACACTTATGGAGCTTGTATAGAGGCTGACAAAACATTAAGTATTATGACATATAAACAGGGATTTTTAAATTATAATAGTAGAATTAATACTGGTGAAATAGAAGTAATAACAAATATTGTTATGCCTAATGATGAATTAAAAAAATTTTCAAATATATATTTAATAGAGAAATCTGACATAAAAGATATGGAAATAAAAAGAAAAGAAGAAGATAATAAAACTAATTATGGAAAAACATATATAGTTTCAGGCTCTGAAAATTATTATGGTGCATCAGAATTGGCTGTTAAATCATGCGTAAAATGTGGAAGTGGATACACTTATTTATTATCGGACTATAAAGGAATAGAAGATGTCATTAAAAATGTTCCTGAGGTAATATTTGAAAGAGAAGTTAATAAATTAGATATGGCAACTACTATAGCTATTGGTCCAGGAATGATTTTTAATGAGTATGTATATAATATAATTGAAGAGTATAAAGATAATAAATATATGGTAATAGATGCAGGAGGACTAAATAGTAGTATATCTTTTAATAATGTAGAAAAAACGCTTTTAACACCTCATGCTGGAGAATTTTCAAGAATTAGTAACATGGATCTAGATTATATATTAAAAAATCCTGTTGATGCTGTATTAGATTATACAAGGAAAAATAAAACTACATTATTACTTAAGGGAAAAAACACATATATTTCCGATGGAAAAGATGTGTATATTATAGATACAGGAAATCCGTATATGGCAAATGCTGGTATGGGAGATGTATTAACGGGAATGGTTGCATCAATCAATGCTCAAGGCTATACTTTAAAAAAATCAGCTATAATAGCAACTTATTTGCATGGATACATAGCAGATGAATTAAGAAAAGAGCAATATATAATCAATCCTAGTGATATTGTGAATAATATTAGTAAATATATGAAAGAAATATTTGATTAACACCTTAAATAAAGGTGTTTTTTTTATGCCAAAATAACAGCTCTATATTTGTTTTAAAAACGCAACATAGTGCACGCCTTTAAAAATCAACAATTCAGGATACTTGTAACGTAAGTATAACAGGAATTAAATGAAGTTTCAAAAATAAAACACAATAAAATTAACCAAAACTATATAATGTGAATAACGTAAAGCAAAGTGAATATCATAATTTTTGTATTTGTTCAAAATACATTGCATTTACTTGTTTACTTCTAGGAGTAAACACTTTTACACATAAGATAAAAGGTTTTTGTGAATTAAATTGGATAAACGATACTTCATAAAAATAAACTTACAATTGAATTTTAAAAATTAATATTGTATAATTTATCAAGAGGTGATGGTATGAAAAACATTGTAATAGGAGTTACTTCAGGAATAGCGTGCTATAAGGCGTTAGATGTTTGTTCTAAATTAAAGAAAAATAACTATAATGTTAGTGTTATAATGTCGAAAAATGCTTCAAAGCTTATTTCACCATTATTATTTCAGACATTGACAGGAAATAAAGTCTATATAAATATGTTTGATAAAGATGAAACTTCTGTTTCACACATTGAAATGGCTAAAAACGCTGATTTAGTTTGTATTATTCCAGCAACATATAATATTATCGGGAAGCTTTCAAATGGTATTGCTGATGATTTTTTATCTACATTTTTAGCTGTATGCGAACCTAAAAAAGTAATTATTTTTCCAGCTATGAATACAAGAATGTATTTGAACCTTATATTACAAACCAATTTAAATAATCTTCTAAAACATGGATATAATATAATCCAACCGATAACGGGATTACTTGCTTGTGGAGATTTTGGAATAGGGAAATTGCCTGATGTTGATGTTATAGTTGACCATATAGTATTTAACATAGAAAAAACAGAAAATTTTAAGGGTAAAAAAATAATTATTACAGCAGGCGGTACTACAGAAAATATAGATCCTGTTAGACATATTACAAACAAATCAAGTGGTAAAATGGGATATTCATTAGCTAAACAGGCGGCATTACAAGGTGCAGACGTTATATTGATAAGTACAAAACGAGATTTAAAAGTCCCAAACGGTGTTTCAAAAATAATTTATGTAGAAAATGCAAATGAAATGCATACTGTTTTATTAAATAATATAGATGAAGCAGATTATATTTTCATGGTTGCAGCAGTATCTGATTTTAAAATCAAAAACTATTCAAATAACAAAATCAAAAAAAATCAATTAAAAGATTTAAGATTGGAATTAGAATTAAATGTTGATATATTAAAGGAAATATCAAAAATTAAGCCAAGAAGGTTTAAATTGATTGGATTTGCAGCTGAAAGTGAAAATATAAAAGAAAATGCAAAAATAAAATTAGTAAACAAAGATTTAGATTACATAATTTTAAATGATATATCTAATAAGTATATAGGTTTTAATTCTGATAATAATAAAGTTTTTATTTATGATAGAAATAAAAATGAAATTGAAATTGATGAAAACACTAAAGATTTTGTAGCTAAAGAAATTTTATTTAATATTATAAATTAAGTCCGATAATATATCTTATGTATAATTAGAAAAAAGAGGAGAGATAACATGTCTTTAGGTCAAACCAATTGCCCTTTAATAATTTCAGATGTTCCACTACAACCTATCGAAGTCATTGAAAAAAGCATACAGAAAAAATATAGGGAGCTATTGTGGTCGCCTTTTATTAAATCTTTAAAAGATTTTGATCTAGTAAAAGAAAACGATAAGATCGCTGTTGCTATATCTGGGGGTAAAGATTCATTATTGCTTGCCAAACTATTTCAAGAGCTAAAAAGAGCTTCTAAAACTAAATTTGAGATAGTTTTTATTGCTATGAACCCTGGATTTAATCAACCTAATCTTGATAATTTAAAATCAAATTTAAATCATTTAAATATACCCTGCCATATATATAATGATAACATTTTTGATATAGCAGGTAAAATTGCTAAAGATTACCCCTGCTATATGTGTTCTAAAATGCGTCGTGGATCGCTATATTCAAAAGCTGTAGAACTTGGTTGTAATAAATTAGCTTTAGGACATCATTTAGATGACGTTATTGAAACTACTCTAATGTCAATGTTTTATATGGGAAAATTTGAAACTATGCTTCCAAAATTAAAGTCCGATAATTTTGATATTGAATTAATTAGACCACTATTTTATGTTGAAGAAAAAAATATTATTAAATTTGTAAAAAATAATGGCATTCAAGCCATGAATTGCGGCTGTACCGTTGCTGCAGAAAAAACATCAAGTAAAAGGCGTGAAACTAAAGAATTAATTAAACAACTATCTATTTTAAATCCAAATATCAAAAAAAAGATACTCTCATCTACTTTCAATGTAAATATTGAAAAAATACTTGGATTTAAATTTAAAAAAGATTATTTTTCTTATTTAGATGAATATAATTTAAATAAAAAATAAATTTGTTTTACGACATTATTGTGGTATAATTTATTTAAATATATCTGTAGGAGTAAATATAATGCATGAAGATTATTATAATAGTTATTTTAAAAAATTAAAAATTAAGGAGTGTATAATGAAGGGAATAATTTGTGTTGATGGTGTTGTAGGTGTAGGTAAATCATCTTTAGGGAAAATTTTAGCAGAGAAATATGATTCTGTGCTATATGAAGAACCTGTTATTGATAATCCTATTCTTGATAAATATTACTATGATAGAAAAAGATGGTCTTTTCCATTGCAAATCTTTTTCTTAAATAAAAGATTTCAAGCAATTAAAAATGCTTCAAAACTTGGTAAATGTGTTATGGATAGATCTATTTATGGGGATGTAATATTTTCTAAAATGTTAGTTGAGGATGGTGACATGACTCAAGAAGAATTTGAATTGTATGAAGAATTACTTTTTAACATGCTAGAACATGTTGAAAAACCCGCTTTAATGATATATTTAGAAACTTCTGTAGACTCTGCTCTTGTTAAGATTAAAAAAAGAGGAAGAGATTATGAACAAATTGTACCTAGATATTATTGGGAAAGTTTAGATAGACATTATAGAGAATATTTTAAAAATTATAATATTTCTGAAATAATTACTATAAATGTTGATGAAATTGATTTTGTAAATAATGAAAAAGATAGAGAATATATATTAAATTTAATAGACGAAAAATTATCTCAACTGGAAAATAATGTAAAATGAAAGCTATTCATTTGAATAGCTTTTTCTATATTAAATACATGTTAGACTGAGCGGTCAAACGACTTCTACTCTACTTTAATTTATCCAATTTTTTATTAAATTCTGCAATTACATCCACAACTTTTCCTAGATAATCTTCATTTGTTTCTATGATTTCAATTTTTTCCATTATATCTCCAGCCACTAAAGACTTAACTATATTTAAATCATTTTCTGAACTAACTTCCCCAAATATAGTATGTCTATTATTTAACCATTCTGTTACTACTGTTGTAATGAAAAACTGTGAACCATTAGTATTAGGTCCTGCATTTGCCATAGCTAAATATCCAGGTTTATCAAAAATATATCCGTTATAAACTTCATCTCCAAATGCATATCCTGGACCACCCATTCCTGTTCCAGTAGGATCTCCACCTTGTGCCATAAAGTCTTCTATTACTCTATGAAACTTTAATCCGTTGTAGAATCCACGATTAACTAAGTTAATGAAACTTGCAACTGTAACTGGAGCTGACTCTTCAAATAAATTTAATATTATATCACCTTTATTTGTAATTATTTTTATTTTCATACTTTTTCCTCCTATATTATTTATATTTTAATTTTTTTTCAGCATCCTTATAGTTTTTTATATATTTTTCAACATGTCTATAAAAATTAATACTATGATTCGGATGTTTTAAATGTGCTAGTTCATGTATTATTACATAATCAATTTCTAATAAAGAACGTTTTATCAACTTAGTATTTAATGCTATAGTTTTCTCACTTGGCTTACAATAACCCCATTTTCCTTTTATTTCTTTTATTATCAATCTTTCTATATTTTCGTTCATTATTAACTTATACATAGAAAGTCTCTTTTTAAATAATTTTTCAGCTTCTTTATAATAAAATTGTGATATTAATTTCATCTTATAACTAAAGTCATCACTCTTAGTATTGATTATAATTTTATTATCTGTAATAACAACTTTATCAAAAGTAGTCTTAATAATATCAATTGTAAAATACTCACCTAAAAACTTAAGTTTTGTTCCATTTTCCAAAGTTTCATCTTGAATATTTTTCCTGTATTCTTTAATTTTCGCTATATTTTTATCTATCCAACTTTTTTTAGATAATATAAATTGTTCTATATAATATTTATCTATATTAATTGGTGCAGAAATAAATATAGATAAGTCACTTCTTATTCTAAGATTTATATTTTTTACTTTTTTTCTTTCGACCTCATAGCCTAAAATTTCTTCAATCAATATTAATTTCCTCCATCTCTTTTTCAAGAGTAAACCTAACAGGATCAAAGGCAAAAACTGTTCTATCAAGAACTTTGTAATATAAATTTTCATCTAATAATTTAATAGCTTTAATTATTTTTAATACATTGTTCTTTTTATTAACAAATATCATCTTATTTTCTACATTTATTATTATCTTAAATTTCTTAATTTTAGATCCTTCAATAGTGGTATTAAAAGAAAGAGAATTAATTAAAATGTCATTCACTTTAAATAAATCAACATATATATCTTTCAACGTAAAGAAATCTATTTTAGTTATTATTAACTCATTATTAATACCCACTACTTTTTCAAATTTATCATTGTAATTTTGAATAATTCTCTTAGTAATATTAAAAATTACACTAGTTAAAAAAAATATTATTATAAAATTAAACATTTATTCACCTACACTAATTTATCTAAAAATAATGTTGCAAGACCTAAGAATAAAAAGAAACCACATATATCTGTTATTGTTGTTAGTACCACAGCCGAAGCCATTGCTGGATCAATTCTAGCGAATTTTAGACCGACCGGTATAAGGTATCCGACCAAGCACGCTATAACACAATTTCCGATCATTGCTAAAAATATAACTAAACTTAAATAGAGACTTTTGTAAAAGAAAAATATCGCTATAGCACATATCATTCCTAAAATAATCCCATTTATAAATCCAAGTAAAATATACTTAATTGAAATCTTCCAACTCTCTTCGCTATCACTTTCATCTAAAGCTATAGATCTTATTGTAACAGCTAAACTTTGAGTTCCTGCATTACCACCCATACCAGAAACTATAGGCATTGAAACTGCAAGTGCGACTACGGCATCAATTGTTTTAGAAAATAGTCCTACTGTAAATGATGCTAAAAATGCTGTTATTAAGTTTATAGCTAGCCATGGCAATCTTTTTAAAACACTATCTTTTAAAGTTGTTTCAAGCGTTTCATCATCTCCTGCTCCGTGCATTTTCAAGATATCTTCAGTATTTTCTTCATTAATTACATCAATAACATCATCTATTGTAATTATTCCAAGCATATTACCTTTTCTATTTACAACAGGAACAACTTTTAAACCATATCTTGAAACTATTTGTGCAACTTTTTCCTGATCATAATATGGATCAACATAAATAATATTTTCATCTGTAATTTCTTCAAGTTTTGTATCATCAGATGCTATTAATATGTCCCTTAAATCGGCTTCTCCAAATAATCTAGACTCCTCGTCTAATACGAATATAGTTTCTATGTATTCTGTTTTAGGACCGATAATTTTTATTTTCTCCATAATATCTTTAATTTTTAAATTCTTTTTAAAAGCTATATATTGTGTGGTCATTATCCCACCAGCCGTATCATCTGCATAACCTAAAAGTAATCTGATCTTATTTGCATCAGAACGTTTCATGTTATCTAAGATTTCTTTACTTTTT
>NZ_LKKV01000113.1:0-3360 GCF_001902585.1 Streptobacillus notomytis
CTTTAAAATTACCATTTATAATCTAAACCTAACCCAACCCTAAAGACTGTTGAATTATATTTAAACTTTTTATTATCTGTATTATTACTACTACTTCTTACAATATTTACATTATTATCTGCCTTATTTGCAAAAATAAACTTAACCTCTCCAATAGGTTTAACTGTTAATCTCTCTCCTAAAAATTTTAAATCCCCTTCTATTGAAGGATTTATTACTATCTTTGATAAAAGACTAACTCCATAATCATATTTTTCACTATTAATTTTAAAAAAATCTTTACTACTTATCTCTACTATACCATTTGAATCTATCTGTTTTCTCTTGATATCTCTTAATGCACTATATAATGTCTCTGAATCATATCCATTTAAATATGATAGTCCTAACTTACTCTTAATCCTTATATTATCCTTAACCTTATATAAAATACTACTATCATTATACACCTTATACTGATATTGTGTAACTAATAGTGCATCTAAAGTATTTATAGCCCTAATATTTTTATTATTTTCATCTTTTTTACTAAACAATAATATCGCCTTAGCTCCTAACTCATTTATAAACTCCAGATTATTTTTTATCTTATACTCTATATTTCCTCTTAAATCCACAAATCCTAATATCTCTGCTTCTATTCCTGAATCAAAGTATAGTCTATTTGAACTAGTTAGATTTAATTCTCCAAATAACTTTGTTTTATCATTAACAATATAATCTGCCTTATTATCACTCCATGCATTTATCGCAAAAATTTCATATTTATCTAAATAACCTATTAAAAGTGTTGTATTTACACTATTACTTGTTTCTATCTTCTTAGTCTTATTATTATATTCTGCTCCAACCCCAACTAAAGCCAAATGTTCATCAGTTTTTTCTTTATTATCATCAATATTCAAATTAGCTCTATATTTAATATCTGCCTTTATTCCAACATTCCCAATTTTTGTCTTTAATCTATTTGATGTATATGCTGAAAATACTGTATAATCTATATTACTTAAATTATCTTTCTTATATTTATTCGTATCTACTTGTAATTTATCTGTAAATAACTTTCCCTTTATCTTATTTTCTGTATTAAACTCTATCTTATTATTCTTATATCCCAAATCAAATGTAAGCTCTTGTTTATGTAACATTTTATCTGTAGGATCACTTTTAGGTTGCTCTTCCTTCTTATTGTCTTTAGTTCCCTTATTAGCACTATAATCCAATAATGTACTATGCTTTAATGTACTCTTTATATTTATTCTATCCTTATTATAGCCTAATCTAATTTCTCCACCAAATTCTCTTTTCTTATCACTTATTAATATTGTTCCTAAATATGCATGTACCTTACCTGAAAGTTCTATATCTCCTATCTTTCTTGTTAATGTTACATCTCCCTTTAATCTTCCTAATCTCTTTGATATATCTGGCTTTAATTTATAGTTTAAATTTAAATCTATACCTAAATTATCCAACTTTTGATTTACATTAACAAATGTTTCAATTCTTCCTATAAGACTATTAGATGGTATTACTTTTTTTATATTACTTGACGGAAGTGCTTGTAATATTCCAGAAAGTCCATTAAAACTTTCTATTGTATATATCGCCCCTATCTTTGATTTAGTATTACCATAAGTTAAATCTAATACCCCTCCTGATAATAATATTGGATTTCCCTTTAATCTTAAACCTTGTGAATGATAGAACTCTTTCCTTAATGTCTCATCTTCTTCATATTTTTTATCCCATAATCCTTTTAACTTTAATCCCTCTTTTATAGAATCCTCCATTCCATCTTTATATTGATATCCTGTATTTAATGTTAATTCTATATGTTCATTAATTTTTTTCTTAAAAAATACTCCTAAATCTGCTCTACCATGTATAATATATTCTTTCTTTATTTCTCCACTTAGGTATACAAATGCTTCATTACTTTTTCCTAACAAAGCTCCTGCATTTAAAGTATTAATTGGTCTATATCCAAATTTAAAATTCCCATTATTTTCATTATAAGAGTAATCTAATTTTAATTCTGAATTATTTTTAACATACATTGTTGTTGATAAACTTAATATTGAACTTAAAGCTAATATACCTAACATTATTTTATTTTCTATTTTTCCCATGTATATTTCACTCCTGTTCTTAATTTATTATTATATTTACCTGATCCATTATTGTTAAAAGAAATATCAAAAGCATACTCCATATCCATACTAATATTTTTATTAAATTTATACCCTACTTTTATTGTTGGTGTTAATTTAATATTAGTTGCTCTTTTTGGATCATCATCGTCTTTGTTGCTCTTTTTCTCAACATAAGTACTTCCATCTTTTTTATATCTCTCATTCATTTCACTTTTATATACATTATTTATAGTAACAGATAATTTACCTAAAATACTTACATTACTATCTTTCTTTAATTGTTTCTCAAATTCATAACCTAAATATGTTTCAAATTCAAATATTTTATAATTTGTAGAGTTTCTTAAAAAACTTTCCAAATCACTCGACATATCATCTTCTTCTTCTTTTTTACTACTTACATTAGTTGTAAGATGATCATTATTTGTAGAAATAGTTTGATTTCTTTCATTTAAATGATTAACATGTATACCCGATATTAATGTTCCATTATAATCATTACCTTTTAATAAAGTATTTTTATAATCTATTCCTGTTCCTATTAAAAAAGAATATGGAATTAATCTTTTATCTGAATGAAACATAGATAGCCAAAAACTTAGATCATTAACTAATGTAAAATTTTTCCAAAAATCATACTTTATCTTAGTTTCTATCTCATATCTACTTTCTCTTCTTTGTTCATCACTTGTATCACTAAAATCAAGAGATTCCTTATGTGAACTATATCCACCTTTAACATCTATATCAAAATCATTAATTTTTTTCTTATATTCATAACTAAGTCCTATTTTTCTATCAAAATCTATTTTTAATTCCAAATTACCAAATTCTTTAAAATTTAACCCCAATCCTAACCATGTTTCCGATGATCTTAATTCTTTACTATAAGTAGAATCCATTCCAAATCCTAATTTACCTGATAATTTTAAAAATTCATACAATGTTAGTGAACCATTAAGATTTACTCCTTCATCTAATTCCGTACCTTTATTTAATTCTATATTAGAACCTAATTCAACCTTTACTTTCTTAGAATTCTTAAAATCAAATAACTTAGTCTCTTTCTTATCTTCCATAACTTTATTTATTTTCTTAGATACATTCTTAACTGGTTTTTTAGACGATAATGATACATTAGAAATCATAGCAAGCATCAATAAAAAAATTTTTATTCCTCTCATTATTCTCCTCTCCCTACCAT
>NZ_LKKV01000114.1:0-16898 GCF_001902585.1 Streptobacillus notomytis
GAATAGCCATAATATCTTTAGCATCATAATCTTCACCATTACACCTAAAAAAGACATTACCTGAAGATTTATTAGTAATGGCACATATTTTAGTAGAAGGTCTTGCATGTATACCTTGTTCATTTAATACTTTAACCTTAATTTTATTCATAATTATCACCTTAAAATATTAGTCTACGCTACACAATATTATACATTAATAATTTAAAAATATCACTATTTAAGGATAAATAATTGAAAAAGCTAAATGTATATGATATAATAAATATAGGAGATTATAATATGAATAATAAAACTGTATCTGAACGATTGAAATATCTTCGTTCTATAAATAAAAAAACACAAAAGGAGTTTGCAAAATTTTTAGGAATACCTCAGCCGTCAATGTCTGCTTACGAAAATGGTAAAAATAATCCTACAATAGATGTACTGATTGATATTGCTGATAGATGCAGAGTATCTTTAGATTGGCTTGCCGGAAGAAGTGACTATACTTTCGGTCTTTCAAGTATGAGAGATTTTGTTTTATTTATGTATGAACTGTCAATGAAAAAAGAAATCGGATTTGAAATAATTGTAGAAGATAAATTCCCCAATAATGACATTGAAACCAATAAAAATAAATGGAATGTTAAGCTTGTGTTCTATGGTAATGATAAAGAACACGCTTTTAATGCTGACGTATGCAATATTCTAAAAGAATTGTCTGATAATCTGTTTGACTTGGAGTCCTACTCTATTACAAAAGAACAGTTTGATTCTATGAAAAACAAATCTGTCGAATACTATTCATTGCCACTAACACAGAAAGAATTTGAAGCACTGAGTCGTGATGAGATTCTGAAAAAAAGAATTGAGTACCTGAAAGAAAATAATTTACTGTAAGAAAGAATGCTACGGGAAAGCTCCTGTAGCATTTTTAAATACAAAAATCACACAAAGAATTATTCTTCAGGTGATTCATTTCTAAAATCCGCAAGCATTTTGCAAGCACGGCACTCACAAAACGGCTATTTATAAGGCTTTAGAGCCTGTTTTTAACTACTCCCACTCTATAGTACTTGCTGGTTTAGATGAAATATCGTAAACAACCCTATTAATTCCATTTACTTTATTTACTATCATATTAGATACTTTTTCTAAAAATTCATAAGGTAATTTTGACCAAGTTGCTGTCATAAAATCTATTGTATTTACAGATCTTATAGCTGCTACATATTCATATGTTCTTACATCTCCCATTACTCCTACAGTTTTAACTGGAAGTAATGTTACAAATGCTTGTGATACACTATGATATAGCCCATCTTTCATTAATTCATTAATAAATATTTCATCTGCTTCTTGTAATATATTAACTTTTTCTTTTGTAACCTCTCCTATAACCCTAATTCCTAATCCTGGTCCTGGGAATGGGTGTCTATTAACAATACTTTCTGGCATTCCCATTTCTTTTCCAACTTGTCTTACTTCATCTTTAAATAATTCTCTTAAAGGTTCAAGCAATTTAAATGTCATTTCTTCTGGAAGTCCCCCAACATTATGGTGTGATTTAATAGTATGTGAAACACCTTCTACAGATTGTGATTCAATAACATCTGGATAAATAGTTCCCTGAGCTAAAAATTCCACATCTTTTCCACCTTTAAGTTTAGCTGCTTCTTCATTAAACACTTCAACAAATTCTCTACCTATTATTTTTCTCTTATCTTCTGGATCAGATACTCCTTTTAATTTTGATAAAAATCTATCTTCTGCATCTACTTTAACGATATTTAAATTAAAATTAGACTTATAATAATCATAAACTCTATTTGCTTCATCATATCTTAAAAGTCCTGTATCAACAAAAACACAAATTAATTGATCCCCTATAGCCTTATTAATCAATACTGCTGCAACTGATGAATCTACCCCTCCAGAAAGTCCAAGCATTACCTTTTTATCCCTTACAGTTTCTCTAATTTTCCTTATTTTTTCTTCTATAAAATTAGTTATTACAAAATTTTTTTCTGCCTTACAAATATTAAAAATAAAGTTTTCTATCATTTTTTGACCAAACTCAGAATGAGATACTTCTGGATGGAATTGTAACCCATATACATTATTATCATTGGCTATAGCTGCAATAGAAGAATCTGTTTTAGCTATTACTCTAAATCCTTCAGCTATTTTAGTAATATGATCATTATGGCTCATCCATATATTTAATTCTTTAGGTACATCTATAAATAGAGGATTTTCTTTTTCCATTACTTGTAATAATGCTCTACCAAATTCTCTTTCCTGCGCCGCTTCTACCTTACCACCATTTAAGTGAGTAATTAATTGTAACCCATAACATATTCCAAGTATAGGTATACCTAGATCAAATATTTTTTTATCTATAGTTGGTGAATTTTCCAAATATACTGAACTTGGTCCTCCTGAAAATATTATCCCTATAACATCTTCTAAATTATTAAAATCAAATTCTCTCACCATCTCACAGTATACTTCCATCTCTCTTATTCTTCTTGCAATAATTTGAGAATATTGTGATCCAAAATCAATAACAATAATTTTTTTTCTTTTTAACATGTTTCTTCTCCTCTTCTTTTTATCTTTAATAGGGTTACATCATCATTAAAAGGCTTTTTACCAACAAAATCCCTTAAATCTTGTATTATCATATTTAAATCTAAATCTTTTATATGTAATTTAAGTCTATCTAAACCATAATATTTACCATTAATATCAACTTCTTCTGTTATACCGTCTGTATAAAGTAATATTTTATCTCCTATATTAAAATCTACTTCTTTTTCTTCAAATGATAGTATAGGAAAAATTTTTTTAGAAAATAGTCCTAATATTTGACCTTCACTTTCAAGTTCTATTACTTCATCTTTTTTCTTATCATACATTAAAGCTGGCTCTTGAGAGGCTTTAGCATATCTTACCTTATTCGTTTTTGTATTAATAACTAAGTAAAACATAGACACAAATTTACCCTTAGGAAATATGTTTATTATTTCTTCATTTAAAATTTCCATAAGCTCTGTAACTTTATCCACTTTTTTAGCATTATTATATATTAAAACTTTAAGCATAGTTGAAAGAAGAGATGCTGGTATACCATGACCTGAAATATCTGCAAATACTATAGCAAATTCTTCATTATTTAATTCTATAAAATCACAAAAATCTCCACCTATATTCATACTAGGCTCAAAAAAATATTCACATACATATTCTCCAAACTCTATTTTTTTAGGTGGCATAAGTGATTTTTGTATATCTCCTGCAAGCCTTAATTCCTCACTTACTTCATTATATAATTTTCTAATTTCTTTTTCTCTATCAAAAACTTCTGATACAAGTCTATCGTTTTCTTTTTTTAATTCTGCTGACGTAGCAAGACTTTTTATAGATCCTACTAAACTTTTAATATCAACAGGTCTTTTAATAACTCTATTAACACCATACTTCATAGTATTTAAGGCCTTATCTATATCTGTTTCAAAGGCTATTAATATTACCATAGAGTTAGGATTTTCTTTCTTTATTTTCTTTATTTCTTCAATTTTTTCTTCTTGGTAGCTAGAAAAATCTATAATATATATGCTATTTGATCTACTATCATGTTTTTTATTTAAAAAATTAAAACTATTTCTATCTTTTATACCAAACCCATTTTTTATTAATTCATCTTTAAGAAGATTCTTAACATTATTATTATCATCATATATTTTTACTTCATAACCTGCAAAAATTTTAAGCTCATTATATTCCTCTATAGAATTAAAAATTTTAAAATATCTCTTTGATTCAAATAAATTAATATCTTCTATCATATCTCTATTTTTAATAATAAAAAATATTTCAAAATTATTTTTAATAGAACATCTAAATAACTTAAGCATATAGCTTAAAAATTTTGAATCTATAATTGTATCTTTAATATGAAAAAGGATTTTTTTTCTAATTTTCGATGCTTTAATCAAATCCTCATAGCTTTGTTCAAAAGATATAAAATGTACAATTTCGTATTCTCTATCTCCTAAAAAACAAAATTCATTCATAGCTACTCCAAATCATTATCCGTATTTTAACCCATATTAATATTTAAAAAGCACCATCAAGTGTTATACAATTATCATTTAAAAGTATTAGTGTACTTTCATTTGTTACTGTAACCTATAATAGTGCAATATTTTATTTCATTTATTATTAATTATATATAAACAATACCAACTAATACTAACATTTAAATCAATTTTTGTCAAAGAAATATTTTAATAAAAAAGGCGACTAAAATAATAGTCGCCATATGTTAACTAATTTTACTCATTTCTTCTTTAATTCTTTTAGATGACATAGCTCCTATTATTACTTTTGATATATTTCCTCTACTATCAATAAACACATTAGTAGGATATCCTCTTAATCTAGCTCTTTTAATTAGATCTCCTTTAGTATCCATTAATGTTGTAAGCTCTGTCCAACCTGTAGTTTTAAACCATTTTTTAAAATCATTTTCCTTTAATTCTCCTCTATGACCAGGAGATACTACTGAAATTACATTAAATCCTAAATCTTTCTCTTTAGAAAGTTCTACTGTATGTGGCATAGTTGCAAGACATACATGACACCATGAAGCCCACATTTTAATGTATGTTTTTCCTTTATAATCACTAATTTTTTTAATTTGTCCTGTTTGATTTTTAAATGAAATATCATCTAAACTTCCTGAAAATGATAGTGTAGATAATACTAATAAAAACATAGCCAATATTTTTTTCATATATTCCTCCATTTTCTAAATACTTATTCTATTGAAATAAGCAACTATTATTGTAAGTTTATCAAATATTAATAATAATCCCATTAATATTATTAATACAGCACTGATTTTTTTGATCACATTCAAGTTTCTTTTAATAAATTCAACTTTTTTAATAAGTTTGTTATAAAACATAGTGAAAATTAAAAATGGTGTAGAAAATCCTAATACAAATACTAATAAAAGCATAGATCCCCTAATAGCAGTTTCACTCTCTCCTGAAAGAAGAAGTACTGCTCCTAATATTGGTCCTATACAAGGTGTCCAACCTAATGAAAATGTCGCACCTAACATAAATGATTCTAATCCTGAATGATTATATTTTTTATTTATTTGTATAGTTTTAGTTTTTTCTAAGAACTCTAAATCAAATAATCCTAACTGTTGTAATCCAAGTAATATGATTATTAATCCCGAAATAATTCTAACTAAAGGATTAAAAAATATATCCGATAAAAGATTAAATCCAAATCCCAAAATTACAAATGTAAGTGATATACCCAGTAAAAATAGAGCTGTATTCCTAATTTTCTTATTATCCTTCTCTAATACTCCAAAATATACTGGAAGTAATGGAAATATACAGGGTGAGAAAAACATTAACATACCACCTAAAAATATTGCAATTATTGATAAATCATACATCATAAATCTCTCTTTCTATATTTGATAACATAATTATACTTCTATTTATTTACATTTGTCAAGTATCTATGCAAAAAAAAGAGTAAAAAAAAATGCGATAAACGCATAAATGGTTGGGCTGGCTGGATTCGAACCAACGCATCGTGGAGTCAAAGTCCACTGCCTTACCGCTTGGCTACAGCCCATTAAGACAAGAACAATTTTACATCATATAAAATGTTTTGTCAAGCATTTTTTTTATTACTGTTCCTTTTTTACATCTATCAATTTATCATTTTCATATTCCATTCTATATACAAAGAAATCTTTTTTATCATCTATCAATTCTTTAAGGAAATATTCATCTCCTTCCCATATATTTAAATCTAATATCTCATATTTATGTATATATTCTAATTCACCCTCATCACATTCTATCATTTCTCCACTAAAATCTTCTGAAGTAAACACGTATATATATTCAGTTATACCGTTATATATGAAAATAAGCATACCTCTTAAAATACACTCATTTAAAGTATAACCTGTTTCTTCTTTAACCTCTCTTTTTACAGATTCATGTGGACTTTCTCCAAACTCTATTTTACCACCTACACCTACCCATTTACCTTTGTTTATATCAACTTCCTTCTTATTTCTATAAAGCATAAGAAATTTATCATCTCTAATTAAATAACAAACAGTATATAGTTTCATTATAACCTCCTATATATTAGAATATCACATACATTTAGCTTTTTCAATTATTTATCCTTAAATATTGATATTTGTAAATTATTAATGTATAATATTGTGTAGCGTAGACTAATATTTTAAGGTGATAATTATGAATAAAATTAAGGTTAAAGTATTAAATGAACAAGGTATACATGCAAGACCTTCTACTAAAATATGTGCCATTACTAATAAATTTTCAGGTAATGTCTTTTTTAGGTGTAATGGTGAAGATTATGATGCTAAAAATATTATGGCTATTCTACTAATTGGTTTAGAGAAAGGTAGAGAATTTGAAATAATTGCAGATAGTGATAATGAAAAAGAAGAGATAGATCTACTTAACTCACTACAGAAACTAATAGAAATAGAACAATTTAATTAAGGAGAACACTAATGAACAACAATTTTATGGAAATGTTAGAAGATTATCTTCCTACTAAAGAGCAAACTCTAGGTGATAAAATAGAAGGAACTATAATCAGAAAAGATGGTGAATTTGGATATCTAAATATTCAAAATAAGTTAGAAGGACGTATCAGACTTTCTGAAATAGAGGGATTTGAAATAGGAGATAAAATTAAGGTTCTTGTTGTTAAAGTAAACGATGAGTTCTTAATAGTTTCAAAAAATATTTTAGAAAAAAAAGAAGCATTATCTAATATTAAAAAAGGAGATAAAATCTCTGGTATAATTAAAGAAAAAATAAAAGGAGGATATAAAGTTGATTGTGGATTAATCAAAGCATTTCTTCCATTTAGAAATTCTGGGTTAAATCAAAAATACAGTCCTAATGGAGAAAAATTAGAATTTGATGTCATAGAAAAAAATAGAAAAGAAATAGTTGTTTCAAGAATTGAAATAATTAAAGAAAATGAAGAAGCCTTCTTAAATAAATTAAATGTAGGAGATAAAATCTCTGGAACTATTTCTAATAAGTTAGATTATGGTATGATAATTGATCTAGGTGCATTATCAGGACTATTACATAGCAGTGAAATTTCTTGGAATAAAGAAAAGACTCTAAAAGATTTTAATGTTGGAGAAAAAATAGAGGTAAAAATAATTGAACTTGATAAAGAAAATAAGAAAATAAAATTAAGTCTTAAACAACTAGTTGAAAATCCATGGTTAAAAATTAGAGAAAAATATCATATAGGGCAAAATATAGATGCACCTGTTAAAGAAGTTTTTTCATTCGGTGTTGTAGTTGATTTAGGTGATAGAGAAGATTTAATACATGTTTCAGATCTATATTACAAAAAAATAGGTAATGTAGAAAAAGAGTACAAAAAAGGAGATGTAATCTTCTGTGAAGTTATTGATATAAACGATGAAAAAGAAAAAATTGTTCTAAGTGCTAAAACAGTATTTGAAAAAATATGGGAAAGTTTAGATGATTTCTGTATTTTAAACTGTGTAATAAATGTTATGGTAACTAGAATTAAAGACTTTGGATTTTTTGCAAAAACAGAAGAAAATCTAGAAATTTTTGTTCCAAAATCTGAATATTCATGGAATAGATCTGAAAATTTAAATATTAAAGTTGGAGATAAATTAGACGTTAAGTTAATAGAAATTAAAGAAGAAGAGAAAAACTTAATTGGAAGTATTAAAAGATTAGGTAAATCTCCATATGACGTAGCTTCTTCTAAATTTGACAAAAACATAGAATATGAAGTTGAAATTACTGATATATTAGAAAGTGGATTACTTGTTAGATTAACTGAGGATTTTAAAGGATTAGTTCCTAAAAAAGAATTATCTCAAGATCAAACAAAAGAACAATTTAATGTTGGAGATAAAATTAAAGTCGTAGTATTTGATAAAAATAGTAACAAAAATTCTATCTTACTTTCTGTTAAAAAAATAGAAGAGTTAGAAGAGAAAAAAGAGTTGGAAGAATTAATGAAAATTTATGGAGCCAACAACTAGGAGGATATGAATGGGTATAAAGTACATTGATGCTAAAAGATTGAGACGTATTCTTATAGGTGGGGCTAAATGGGTAAAAAAACATGAGGACTATTTAAATGAATTAAATGTTTATCCTGTTCCTGATGGAGATACAGGTTCAAATATGTCTATGACTTTAGAAACAATGAAAAATGATATAGAAAATAGTACTGTAAAAAAAAGTTCTATGTCTGAAGTAATAGATGTTATAGAAGAATCTGTACTTATGGGGGCAAGAGGAAATTCAGGTACTATTCTATCTCAAATTATTACTGGTTTTTTAAAAGGAATAGGTGATAAAAAAAGACTTGAAAGTGCTGATTTAGCTGAAGCTCTACTTAGTGCTAAAGAAGTAGCATATAATGCTGTGGATACCCCTGTTGAAGGAACAATATTAACTGTCATTAGAGAAATAAGCGAAAAAGCACTTGAAATTAAAGATGATGTCGAATCTTTAGATAAAATGTTAGAAATATTAACTGCTACAGCAGAAGAATCTGTAAATAAGACACCAGATCTTTTACCTAAATTAAAAGAAGCTGGAGTTGTAGATTCTGGTGCTATGGGGCTTTACTATTTCTTCATAGGTATTAGTAAGGCTTTAACCGAAATTAATGAAATAGTATCTTATGAAGCTACAGAGAAAAATTTTGATAGTACACTAAAAGATATTACTCATGATCCAGCTGAAATTAAATTTAAATACTGTACTGAATTTATTATTAGAAATGCAGATTTTGATATAGATAAATTCAAAGAAAGTGTTTTAAAATTAGGAGATTCAGCTGTATTTGCACAAACATCTAAAAAGTTCAAGATACATGTACATACAAATAATCCAGGACAAGCTCTTGAACTTGCTGTTGAACATGGAGATCTTGAAAAAATAAAAATAGAAAATATGAAATTACAAAATGAAGGTTTAATAAGTAGTGAAAAAGAACAAACTAAAATATTCATTAATCCTAAGCCTAATTTATCAAGATATTCTTATGTTATCTTAGCTGATAGTTTAAATTTAAAAGAAGAATTTTTAACACTAGGAGCAAGTGTTGTATTACTTGGTGGACAAAGCCAAAATCCGAGTGTACAAGATATTTTAAATGCTATTGCTAAAATAAATAATAATAAGCAAATAGTAATATTACCTAATAATAAAAATGTTATTTCAACTGCAAATATTGCTGCTGAAAAAACAGAAAAAAATGTATTAGTTGTGCCAACTAAAACTATGATGGAAGGTTACTATTACTTAAATAATTACTTTGATATATTAGCAAATATTAAATATAACGAAGAATTTAATTATTCTATAGAAATTACAAAAGCAGTAAGAGATACTAACGTAGATGGTTTAACTATAAATAAAGATGATTATATAGCATTAATAAATACTAAAATTAAACATGCTAATAAAGATATTTTAGAGTTAGTTAAAGAAATAAAAGAAAAATATATCAGTAAAAATACAATAAATATAACTGTGGTTGAAGGTAAAGAAAAATATGAAGATATAAAATCTTTATTAAACATTCCGAAAACTAAGTTTATAACAGGTGAGCAAGAAAATTATCAATACTATATTTATATAGAAAACAAACCTGAAAATATGCCAGAAATAGCTATAGTTACAGATACTGGAAGTGATTTGGTTGAAGATGATATTAAAGGTTTACCTATATTCATTACTCCTATTAGACTTGAGGCAAATGGAGAACACTATAAAGATAGTGTTGATATAAATAAAGATGAATTCTGGAATAAATTAATTAATGAAAATGCACATTTCAAAAGTGCTCAACCTTCACCTAAAGAACTAATGAATCTATATACTAATATATTTAATAAAGGTTATAAGAAAATTATTACTTTAAATATAAGTAGTTCTATGAGTGGAACATATAGAACTGTTAAAATGGTTAGATCTAATTTAAATAAAGAAAATGATATTATTCAAATAGATACTAAACTTGTTTCTTTCCCATTAGGAATATTAGTAAAACAAGCTGCTGAAAAAGTTATGCTTAAACATTCAGTTTCTGATATTAAAATTTGGTCAGAGAAATTTATTTCTAAAATTAAGACATTGATAGTTGTAGAAGACTTGAAATATCTTGAAAGAGGAGGAAGAATTACTAAAGTTGCAAAATCTATTGGTGATTTCTTAAAATTAAAACCTATAATTACTTTTTCTCAAGGAACTTTAACCGTAGAAAAAAAGGTATTTGGGGAAAATTCAGCTATTTCTTATCTTGAAAAAAGTATACAAGAAGCAGCTAAAAAGCATAGTATTTATCTATATACTGGTTTTGGTGGTAGTTCAAAACAAATTTATAATATTAATAAAATCCTAGAAAGTATTAAAGATAATCATAAAATTACAGTTGCTGATAAAACTGTACAAATAGGAGCGACAGTAGGAGCTCATGCAGGACCAGTTTATGCAATCTGTATGATACCTAAATTATTATAATGAAAAAATATATACTAGATGAAAAAGCATTTAGACTAAAAGTATCTCAATACTTACGTGAATTTCACAATTATTCTGGAAGAAGTTTACGTTCTATTGAGGTATTTTTAGATAATAAGCAAATAAGAACTACAACAAAACTACCTAAAACTGGAATACTTACAATTAAAGAAAAAGAAAAAGGAACTGATTTATTACCTATTAAAATGAATCTTGATATAGTATATGAAGATAGTGACTTATTAATAGTAAATAAAGAACCTTATTTACTTACCCACCCTACTTTAAAAAAGGTGGATAAAACATTAGCTAATGGTATAGTTTACTATTTTTTAGAAAAATATAATAAAAATCTTGTACCCAGATTTATTTCTCGTTTAGATATGAATACTTCTGGATTGATAATGATAGCAAAAAATAGCTTTGCTCAATCTTTCATACAGTCTGGAAAAGCTAATATTACTAAAAAATATTTAGCCCTTGCTGAAAATATATTTGAAAAAGATGAAATCATAGTTGAAGAAAAGATATATAAGGATGGAGATGAACTTGCAAGAATAATAGATGATAGAGGACAAGAAGCTAAAACTAAATTTAAGTTAATAAAAAATTATCCTCATCTTGATATTTCTCTTATAGAATGTGAACTATTTACTGGAAGAACTCATCAAATTAGAGTTCATCTTAAACATTTAGGACATCCCATTATTGGTGATAGTTTATATAACCCTAATTCTATTTTTCATAAAATAGCTAAAAGACAAATGTTACATGCATATAAGCTTTCATTTATACATCCTAGTAGTAATGAAAAAATAGATATAGAAATACAACTTTATCATGATATGTTAGAAATAATAGGGTAAAAAATATGAGAATTTCTCATTTTATTTGGAAATTCTCATTTTTTAATACAATTAATATCTATAATTAATCTCAATTCCTAATTTATAGCTAAAAGGCTTAGATCTTATTTTTTTATCTGCCGGATTATATCTAAAATATAATTTTTCAAAAGGTGTTTTGAAAAATATTTTTTCTACTTCAAAATTTGCTTTAATACCAAATTTTGAATCATATAAATATTTAAGAGAAATATATGGTTTTATTTTGAATTCTTCTCCTAATACCCACTTATTAGCCTCATTCTGTTCTTGAGTTAAATATCCAGTATTTTCATGTAATTCTTTTTTAATTTTTTCAGGAATACTCGGACCCAAAAGCATGCTTTTATCTGCTTTTCTTGCAAGTAAAGCTGCATTAAATATTAATCCTGTTTTAACATTTAATCCATTTTGATTATATATATAATTAAAATCAAATCCACCATTTAAAACATCAGTTTCATATAATTTTTTATTATTTAAATCACTCATTTCATATTTATTTTCTAAATCAAATTTAGCCCTAAATCCTAATTTCAAATTTCTTTCATATGATAAAAGAAAATTTTCATTTAATTTAGAATTTCCATTATAAACATCATTTACATATTTAATATCATTAACTGCCTTTACCTTATTTTTACCTCTAACATACTCAATCTTACTAACATTATCTATATTATATTTTTTAGTTATAACATTTGAAAATCTATTAGGTCCCTCACTAATAACCTCTGTTACTACATAGTACTCAAACGGATCTTTGCCATTAGGTGCATATCTATAATGATTTGTAATTAAATATTTACCATTAATTTTATGAATACTAGTCCCTAAAGTGGTTTGATTAGCTATATTAACTATTACATTTCTTCTTGCTTTATCAAATACCGTATAAAAATTATCAATAGTCTTATTATCACTTTGATTAAAATAATAATAATGTTTCAATTTATATTTTCTATCACTATTAACTCTTTGATTAAATTCTGTATTAAAAACGAAATTATTTGATAAAGATAATCCCTTAATACCAAAATCAGATTTTTTTAAGTTTAATTTTAAATCATATTTTTCATTATCATTATATCCATCTAAAATATGGCTGTTTAATGGGCTATATTTAGCATTATATTTTCTATCATATGAAAGAGAAACTTTAAATTGATCTATTTTATCATGCTCATGATCTAAAATCTCCCAAAAATCATGAACTCTTCTTCTCTCTGTGTTATAATCAAAATAACCTGTAAATTTATTTCTATATATTTTTCTTTCATCTAATAAATTTATTTGTCCACCATTATACATTTCAATACCTATAAAAGTATCTTTGTTTAATCTATATTTTAAATATGAATTAACTTCTAATATAGATGGTGTAAACTCTCTTGTAATCACTCTAGGTATTAAACTAATGGCTATATTGTCATTTATAATTTGAGTAATTCTTCCTTCAAAAATACTATCATGTTTTCTATATCTAAATTCTTCCTCATTAAATGATGTTAAATATTTAATATACTTAAGCCCATATTTTTTCTTATTAACCTCTAAACTAATCTTAGCCTGAAAATCATTACTTTCTCTTACATTATGCTTTTGTTGTGGAGCTTGTATATCTAAACTTTCTCCTATCAAATCTGTATGATTATGTTCATGGTCATGATCATGATCATGATCGTGATGATGATGGTGGTGATGATGATCATGTCCCCCTTGCTGATTATCACTAAATATAGAGCTTTCAAGTTGATTATAATCTGGTGTTCTTCTATCATTATATTGTTGATATTGAATATATCCATTTTTAATAATAACTGGATTATTTTCCCTTAGTCCTGTTACATACCTAGTAACTAAATCCGAATAATTAAGATTTTTTCTTCCACCTTTTATTATTAAATTAGCCTTATATTCATTATTTAATGATGAAACTGTTAAATTTAAAGGAACATATTCTATATTTGAATTTTCAATTTTAGAAAATCTCCCTTCATTTCTAATTTCTGCTTTATAAACTATATTTAACTTTTTGTCAGCAAAAGAAAAAATACCAAAAATTATTGATAAAACTAAAAACCTTTTCTTCATTCTTTTCTCCCAATTCTAAAAACTTCCTTTTAGTTAATTATATATATTAAAAAAACAAAAATCAACTACTAAAAACATAGAATTAATCAGTGTTTCATGCAATAAGTATGCATTTATTTAATGTTTTATTTTAAATAAAAAATTCAGTATTAATTAAAAATTTTTTTTATAAATCTCTTTATATTGTAAAATAAAAAGCTTTACTCCTTATAAAACAAGGAATAAAGCCATATATTTTTATAACTTATTATTCTTTATGTATATTAACTTCTGGATTTTCTATTTGTATAGTCACATGCTCTATATCATATACTTCTTTTAACATATTAGATATATTTTTTATTATTTTATAATCATTCACACCTGTATATTTCTTCAAAATAACATGGAATGATAAGCTATATAACCCTTCAGATATAGACCAAATATGAAATTCATGTATATTTTCAATATTTTCTATATCAAGTATACTATTTTTAATTTTATTTACATCTAACTCCTCTGGTACAGCTTCCATTAATATATTTAATGATTTTATTATAATTTTTATACCACCTAACATTATAATCAAACTTATTATTGAGCTTATTATAGGATCTAATAATAATATACCTGTATATTTAACTAAAATACCTGTTATTATTACTCCTACAGAATTTAGTAAATCTCCTAAAAAATGCCATAATGCACTTTTAATATTTAGATTATCTTCATGTTTTAAACTATTCATAAGTACTAAAGTAAGTAATACATTAATAATTAGCCCAATAATAGCTATAACTATCATTAAATTAAAGTTTATATCCTGTGGATTAAGTACTCTTTTAATTGCTTCATTTATTATTCCAAGTGCTATGATTACTAATGCTAAACCATTTAAAAATGCAGCAATTATTTCAACTCTTAAATAGCCATATGTATATTTATTATTAGGTTTCTTAGATGAATAATATATAGCAATCATACTAAAAATTAAGGCAACTACATCTGATATCATATGAAATGAATCAGAAACTAATGCAAGAGAACCTGATATTATTCCACCAAATAACTCAAGTATAGCAAATATAGCTGTAAGTAATAAACTTATCCACAATGTCTTCTTACTCTTATTTTGCACCTTATAATGTTTAGTGTGATGATAATTAAATTCAATAATTTTTTTCATTTTATCTCCTTTAAAAATCTATCTTAATATTCATAAAGTACATAGGCTTATATTTATTTTCTTTAATTATATTTAACCCTTTAATCATTTCACGTGTTAATGGTATATTTGAAATATTTTTAACACTGTCAATTAATCCTATTTTTCTATTAGAAAAATGTAATTTATAATCTTTAATATTTAAGTATTCCAATAGAGAATTTAAACAATCATCAAATCCACCTATTTTGTCTGCAAGTCCTATTTCTACAGCTTCCTCACCTAACCATATTTTCCCTTGAGCTATGTTTTCTAATCTTTCATCTGTCATAACTCTTGCAGTCATTACATGCTTTTTAAATTCAATATATACATCTTTCATACTCTGAATTAGTTTTTCTCTTAATTCATCAGTAATAGGTTGTTTTAAATCAAACAATTCTGATGCAATACCTGAATTTACAGTTTCAATATTTAATCCTAATTTATTACTTATTTCATCAAATGTAGGATACATACTTACTACACCTATAGATCCTGTAATAGTACTTGGATTTAAGAATACTTTCTTTGCTACAGTAGAGATATAATATCCACCACTTGCAGCTACAGATGACATAGAAATAAATATCGGTACATTTAAATTTTTAAGCTCCTTATATATTCTTTCAGATTCAAGAGCACTTCCTCCAGGAGAATTTATTCTTAAAATTACTCCTTTAAGATTATTTATTTCTTTTAAATATTTTATTCTTTCTGACATATTAGCATAAGTAATTATGCTTTCTGAATTAACATTTGGTACAATCTCTCCTTCAGCACATATTACTCCTATTACATTTTTACTCTTATTTTTAATCTTAACCTTTTTAGAAAAAGATATTAAATTTTCTGTATCTTTAGAATAATCTATTTCTAATTTATATAAATTAGAAATTCCATCTATTAAACCATATTCTTTTGCTTTCATATGATTAATTAAAACTAAATCACCATTTAATAAATTTTCTTTAATATCTACATTTCTTCTATCTTTAATTTCATTAATAAAATTTTCTAACATTTTATCATAAATTCTAGTTATTGAAGATTTTTGTTCCTCAGACATTTCTTCTTTATGATAATTTTCTCCTGCCGATTTATAATCTCCTATATGTAATACATTTACTTTAAGCCCTATCTTATCAAATAGTTTTTTAAAGTATATAAAAGATCTTGAATATCCTCTTAATATCATAGATGAATTAAGAGAATTATACATATATATAGTATCTGCCAACATAGCTATTCTATATGTTAAATTATCAATATTAGATGCTAGTGCTATAACCTTCTTATTTTTATTCATTTCTTTAAATAAATCTTTTAATTCATCAATTTGTACTGTATTTAATTTCATATTGTCAACATCAAGAATTACTTCTTCTACTGTATCTGTTTGGTTAATTTTTTTAAGTGCATCCTTAAAAACAAAAAACGAAGTTTTTTTATTTAACCCTCCTTCTGGAACATCTTCAAGTAAAGTTTCATTAGTTATAACAACCTTTTTTATTTTTTTTAGCTTCAAATTATTTAAATTTTTAGCTTTTTTTAGCTTAGATTTTATAATTAATAATATAGTAATTATTCCTAAAAACAATATCAAAGCAATAATCACAGCTTGTATTATATAATATATTAATGTCATTTTTACCTCCTAACTTGAATTTTATCTTATATACCAACATTTGTCAAATATATATTATAAAATAAAAAGCCTATAAAGATATAAATATCAATATAGACTTAAATCATTAACAATAAATAATAAAAAAGTTTAGCAATTACCTATCTTCCCTATTACTAAGTATTTTTGGCGTTTACAGACTTAACTTCTAGGTTCGAAATGTTTCTAGGTGTATCCCTGTAGCTATTATCACTAAACAACATGGCGACCTTGGAAGGACTTGAACCTTCGACCCTCTGATTAACAGTCAGATGCTCTAACCAACTGAGCTACAAAGTCATATAAAAAGAGTTTGGCAACTACCTATCTTCCCTATCACTAAGTATTTTCAGCGTACACAGACTTAACTTCTAGGTTCGAAATGTAACTAGGTGTATCCCTGTGGCTATTGTCACCAAACTATTATCTTTTTCATAAGACAATCATAAATGAAT
>NZ_LKKV01000115.1:0-3736 GCF_001902585.1 Streptobacillus notomytis
CCAAAATCTAAACTTAGGGCTTGATAGGTTCCCATATCATTAATTTTAGAAGCATTATCTTTTTTGAATACTGCGTCTAAGCCATATTTTGCATCTAAGCTTAATTCATTTGTGTATATTCCATTTATGTTTGTATAGTTTAATAATATGTTTGCTAAAAATACATCATAGAAGTCTTTAGTGTTATCTAATGAGCTTGGGTTTGTATGTAAGTGTACTTGGTTGTATAAGTTTAGCTTTCCTTCTAGCTTATTGTTATCATTAAACTCATAGCCTACCTTATTTTCTGTCCATACAAATCCTTGATGTCTTAGATCATTTGCTTTTTCTGTTGGTTTATGTTTTGTGTCAAATAGGTATCTTCCTTCTATTTTACTTTCTACATTTACTTCTTCTATCTCTTTTTTTATTGATAGAGTTCCTCCTGTTAGTAGAGCATGTGTATATTCTTTACCATTATTACTTGTCTTAAAGTCTGCTCCTAACTTGTACTCTGCTAATGTCTCTAAGTCTAATCCTTTTGACATTTTTACTTTTATCTTATTTGTTGTCTTAAAATCATTCTTTATTGTTGTAAGATTAGATATATTATCACTCTTATGCTCCAATGTTACCTTGTTTGAATTATCTGAAAGTAATGATAATTTTTCTGTTACATTAATTGTTGTTCCTAATTTTATCTCTGGTTCATGTTTTAATGTTGTATTACCATTTTCTTTAACCTCTAAGCCATAGTTTAGCTCTCCCCTTAACTCATGAACTCCTTTGTATTCTCCCTTGTTTAATAGCTTTATCTTTGTTTCACGTTTATTACCATTCTTTAAGATGCTCCACATAAAAAGCTTCATTTTCTATTCCATAATCTATTACTATATATCTATCGTAGTATTTTTTACCTGAAACTTTTAGCTTTAGATCTACATTAGGATAATATTTTCTAAAATCATATAAGATATTTTTTGTAAGCATATCTTTATTTTTAACATTATCACTAAAAACTATAATTTTAATTTTATCTCTTACAGCTATTAAAAGTTCAAATGTTTTAAATGCTATATAGTTATTTATATCTTTGCTAACTTATATATTTTCATATAAGCAACATATGCTTCTATTTTATCTCCGTTCATTAGTAAAAAATGTTTGTGTGTTTCTGGATCCATGAAATTATCCATAATTTTTTTCAAATCTTCTTTAGTATCTAAGGTATTTATCTTATTATTTAGTTCTAATATTTCTTTTGAATTTTGCTTTATATAATTTGTGTTTTAATTTGTTTAAATAGAAATTTAAATTAATTCCTTTGAGCAAATAAGATCTTGATTTCTTAAATGATAATGACTTATGTTTATTCCTGTTAGTATATTATCTTTGTAATCTTCTCTTTCTATTAAAGTATTATTGTATTTTATTCTAATCCATAAGGAGAGATCTTTTTCCTCTTCCTGAAAACCAGGTAGATATATATGTATCAAAGTCTGTAATTAGTGTAAACTTTCTTCCTAAATCATAGTTTAGTTTTCCTTCTATTTCATATCTATGTTCTCTTTGTCCTAGCATATTACTCCAATGCCATGCTTCAAAAGAACTATACTTTCCCTTTACATTTATATCTAAATACCTTAATTTCTTCTCATATCCATAGCTTACTTTTAAATTTAAATATTAAAAAAACAGTAGTATAAATACTACTGTTTAAATATTAATTAAAATGTATATCCAAATTCTATTCCAAGGAAACTTTTACCATATCCCATATAAGCTCCTACATTATACTTATCATTTATCTTAGCTCCTAATGCTAATTTAAGTATAATTGATGGTGCTGGCTCAACCATTATATCTTTATTTTTTTCTATATCTGCACCTACACCCAATCCAACTTCCATAGAAGAGTATACTTTAATATTTTCTTTTAATTTATAATTAAAATCTGTTTCAATACCTAAAACTACATTAGGAAAAATGTTAATTTTATCTCCTCCTATCTTATTAGTGATACCTGCTGTAATTTTAGGTCCAAATGTAATATCTAATTTATCATTAATTTGAGATTTCCACTCAGGTAAAAATGAACCTAACGCTGAAACATATACATAAACTTTTACAAAACTACCACTTGCAGGAACTATAACAGGTAAAGCACTAAAAGATCCTTCAACCCTATATCTTGGTCCTGTTAAACTTGCTGAAAATGACATCATACCTAATAATAAAGTTAATAATAACTTCTTCATCTATTATTCTCCTATTTTTAATTATATAACCTTTTAAATATTATACTACTTTATCATATTTTTTGTCAACAAGTCTAATTTGTAAATGAAAACTAATTTTTTTGCTTCTTTATAGAAGAAATTATTTTTAAAATAACATACAGTATAATTGTTGGAATTACCCAAGAAAAATTGTCATTATAAAATGGTAATTTCATTAATTGTTCTGTAATTACTGTTAATTTAAAGAACATAGAATTAATAACAGTTATAGTATTTAAAATTATCAAAAATACCATAGTTATTTTATACACTCTGTTATCATTCTCATTTATTATTTCTAATAATAATATAGATAAAATTATTGGGTATACCAATAAAAGTATAGGTATTGAAAGTTTTAATATAAGATCTAAACTTAACATTGATAAACATAATGATAAAATTATTAAAAATTTCAACCATTGATCATATTTAAACTTACTAAACGCTTTATAATTAAATTCACTTGAGAAAGTAAGTATAGAAATACAAGCTGTTAAACATGCTACAGAAAATACTAATACTAAAACAAAGATTCCAAAATTTCCAAATAAAAGTCTTACTATTTCTTTTAATATTATTGCACCATTAGTTGCATTTGTATAATTTTTAGATAATCCTGCACTAATAACTCCAAGTATTAAATAAATTAAAAACATTAAAATTCCTGCAAATATTACACCTACTCTACCATAAGTTTTTAATTCACCTTCTTTTAAATTATAATTATTTTTAATGATATTTACTACTGTTATTCCTACTATTATTGAACCTAAACTATCCATAGTATTGTATCCTTGTAAAAATCCTCTTAATATAGGTAAATTTTGATACATTTCATTTGGAAGTAAAAACTCTAACTTCTGAGTAGCAAATGTCATAATAGTAATAATAAAGATTAAAGTTAATAATATAGGTATTAATACTTTACCTATTACTGTTAATATACTACTTTGATTATATGATAGATAATAAACAATAGAGAAAAATAATATGATGTATAATATTTTAAAAATTTCAATATTATTATCTAGAGCAACTTCTTCTGTAACTATCATAGTAAAAGGAGTTAAAGCTGCACGTGGAATTGCTATTATGGCTATAGAACAACAAGCTAAACTAAAAATTAATTTAGTGAATTTTACTCCTAGCTTATTATATATTCTCTCCATTATATTTTCTTCAAAACCTAGATAAACACCTAACATCGTTGTAAAAGTACTCGTAATCCCAAACCCTAACATAGAAATAAATACTGCACTTCCTGCCTCTTTTCCTACAAATGGTGGAAATATTAAATTACCCGCACCAAAAAACATTCCAAATATTAGTAAACTAACATACATGTACTCTTTTTTTATTCTCATTAAATCTCCTAAAAATTTTTTCTTTCAATTATACAATTTTTGAAATAAAAAATCAATAAAAGGACTAACTTTCGCTAATCCTTTTTATCATTATCTAACCTCAATCTCCAC
>NZ_LKKV01000116.1:0-1206 GCF_001902585.1 Streptobacillus notomytis
TCATCAAAGTGAAAAGGATAGGAATGTAATTGAATATGAAACTAAACTAAAAGAATCTTTTTCTGGGATAGATTTATCAAATAACAAAACTAAGCACTCAATTAAGTTAAAATTAGATGTAGGACATGAAGGAAGAAACTATAAACTAGGAACATCTTTATTACTAAATGATAAAATAGAAGCTAGTGGAGATAAGTATGAATATGTAAAAAAAGCAAATCATTTTGGATTAGATCTTATGTATAGAGGTATATTAGAATTTAATAATAAATCATCCCTAACATTAGCCCAAAACGATTTATCAAGAAAAGATAATGGAAATAAAGAAAGATACAAATATGACACGATTAGTTTAAATACAGACACATATTTAGGGTTAAACATACCAGCGAGTAAAAGACTTAATATATTATTAGGGATAAGACATATAGGAAATTATGGTTGGATAGATCCAAAATCTATTTTAGATAAGGATGGACAAGAAGTAAAGTGGAAGAATATAGCAAAAAGAGATAAAGATAACAATCCTATAGGAAAGGATAATCAAGCTATAATAACATCTCAGACTACAGAAAAGAATTTGGTAGATAAAGAATATGAAAGATTAAAGAAGGAGAAGAAAACAAAACTAAAAAGAGATATACATCAATTAGATTATATAGCTACCGAAGAGAGTTCATCAGTAAAATCAATGTATGAGATGTATAATATAGTTATACCAAGATTTACATTTTTATATAGACCATATGAAAATATAATAATTTCAAGTAATGTAGATGTACCTATAAGTATAAGGAATTCAACTCCTGCAGGAATAAGAGGGATATATACAGGAGAGATAAAGTATTTAATAGATGATAGCTTTAAGGATATTGTATTAACAAAACAAAACCCTATTGAAGTAAAGACTAGAGGAAATATTGAACTAGGATCAATACTAGGAAATGAACCAGGCTATTATTTATCATATAATATAATGGGAGATATTAGTTTTTTAAGGGGAGAAATAAAAGGAGAAAATAAGGAGATAAATGCAAATGCGAGTTTAGAAATGCTTCTTTTAGGAACTGTAAAAAATATACCCAAGCCTTATGAGGGAGCTAGAACAGAAAAAGAAATTAATGAAACTATAATCAAGGGAAGTATTAATTTTAAAAATAATGATACGAATAGTGTTAATTTTAGAGCAAATATTGAAAATAATAA
>NZ_LKKV01000117.1:0-450 GCF_001902585.1 Streptobacillus notomytis
ATCCTGTATTACCAGAGAAATTAATTCCTGCCTTTGCTAGTGCCTTTAGGTCTGTCCCTGTTGCTACGTTGTTTTTATTGTTCTTAAATATATCATCTTTATCTTCTAGGAATTCTTTGATTTTTTCTGGTGTTGCATCTTCTCCTAGAATGCTCTTTACATTTCCTATAGATATAGGTTCATTGCCATTTCCTTTTGGCATTAGGTTTACTATTACATCTTTACTATCTACTGGAGTTAATTGGTTATTTCCATTAGCATTATTTTTAGGTTTGTATTTATTTTCATTTGTATCATAATAATAGTTATTTAAATCTGATTCTTTATATAACTTATTATCTTGTCCTCTTACAACTTTTTCATTATTATTTGTTGAATATTCAAATGGCCCATTAGCTATTTCTTTTATCTTATTATCTACATAGTTCTTGTTAACTGCTATGCTTCCAT
>NZ_LKKV01000118.1:0-1107 GCF_001902585.1 Streptobacillus notomytis
CTTATGTTTTCTTCTGTTTCTATATCAAATATATGTGCCTTACTTGTATCAAAGTAAAATCTCTCTGTACCTTGCTTCCTTCTTTCTATTAAGCCATCTACATTCATTCTACATGTTAACTGTTTACCTGATAACTTAAAGTAGATATACTCCTCATTTCCCATCTGTTCTACTACTGATATCTCCCCTAGTTGAGTATAGCTACTCTCTTCTTCCGTTGTATATATATTCTCTGGTCTTATCCCAAATATTACTCTCTTTCCTATATAACCTTTTACCTTATCTGCCTTAATAGGATCTATCTCTATCTTTGATCCATTTATATCTATAAATGTCTTCTCTCCTATTTTAACTAACTCTCCTTCTAATAAGTTCATCGTCGGTGATCCTATAAAACCTGCTACAAATTTATTTGCTGGTCTATGATATAGGTTTAAAGGTGTGTCTACCTGCATTATTCTTCCCAACTTTAATACTGTTATCCTATCTCCCATTGTCATTGCTTCTACTTGATCATGCGTTACATATATCATTGTTGTCTTTAACTCTTTATGTAATTGTGTTATCCTAACACGCATTGATACTCTTAATTTTGCATCTAGGTTTGATAATGGTTCATCAAATAAGAATACTTTGGGTTCTCTTACTATTGCACGTCCTAAGGCTACTCTTTGTCTTTGTCCTCCTGACATCTCCTTTGGTTTTCTATCTAATAGCTCTGTTATCTCTAATTTCTCTGCTGCTTCTTTTACTCTTCTATCTATCTCTTCTTTTGGTGTCTTCTTTAGTTTTAATCCAAATGCCATATTTTCATATACACTCATATGTGGATATAGGGCATAGTTTTGAAACACCATTGCTATCCCTCTATCTTTTGGTGGTACATCATTTACTAATGTATCTCCTATATATATTTCTCCTCCTGTTATATCTTCTAGTCCTGCTATCATTCTTAGTGTCGTTGATTTTGCACATCCTGATGGCCCTACAAATACCATGAACTCTCCATCTCTTATTTCTAAATCTATTCCATGTACAGCCTTAAATCCATTCGGATATTGTTTCTCTACCTTATTTAATTTTACTTCTGCCATTTATTCTCTCCTA
>NZ_LKKV01000119.1:0-2093 GCF_001902585.1 Streptobacillus notomytis
TGGATCATCATATTCAGCGCCAAGGATAGCAAGACTAGCTTATGATATTAAAGAAAAATATCCTTTCTTAACATACCAACAAGTAAAACAGGTAATACTTGGAACTGCAAATCATGATATTAGTGGATACTTAGATGATAATGTAGGTTGGGGTAATGCAAATAGAGAGAAGGCATTAAAAGGACCATCTGATTTCAATGCTGGTCTAATAGATGAGATGAAATACTTTAAGGGTAACTATGATAAGATATTTGATGATAAGGGAAATAGATACTTTTATGTGAATATTAAAAAGGATAAAGAATATACTTTTGAAAATGATATAGTTAGTGGATTAAAGGGTGATGGTAATAATAAGGAAAGTAAAATTATAAAAATAATTGCTAAGAAATATAGTTATGATAATACTAGTAGAGAGTATCAATATAGAATACCAAAAGTATTAGAAAGTGAAAAACTATTTTACTCTAATGTAGCTCAAGCAGGACTTAGAAAAGATGGAGAAGGAAAGCTTACATTAACAGGAAAACAAGAATATACTGCTCCTTCACAAGTATTAAATGGAACACTAGTTTTAAAAAATGATAGTAAATCAGATTACACTATAGCTGAAAAAGGAACATTAGTTGTAGAAAATAAAGATGATAAAGAAAGTACTATAAATTTAAAGAATATATATACAGATGGAAAATTAAAGATAGGTAGTACTAAAACAAGTATAGATAAACTACATGGAACTCATACATCTGATGTAGAGTTTAGTGGAAAAGAAATAAATATAAAAGAGTTTAGGACAACAGGGGAGTATACAATAAGAGTAAAAGAAAATGAACAACTTAATTTAAATATAGAAAAATTTGAAGAAGAGTACAGTGATTTTTTAAATAACTTATCAAACCCCTTTTTAAAACCAGTTGTAATAAATAAGGACAAGATAGTAAGTATAAAGTTTGTAGATAATATAAATGAAGAGTTTAAGAAATTAGGAGAAATAACAGATGAGAAGATATTAAAAGATTTACCTAGTTATGATGTAAATAAGAAGAAATTTTTTGATGAGTATATAGATAACACAAATGTTTCTATCAGTGGCACTAATGTTTTAATGAAACCAATGTCAAGCAGTTTAAGAACCTTATTATTAAGCTCAAATAGTTCAGAAGTTAAAAATATATTTACAGATAATTATGCAAGTATAGTGGGGAATATAATAAAAAATGAGATAGATAATAAGTATAATAGGACAAATATAATATTAAATAACTTAGAAAAAGGAAATAGACTATACTTTGATACTTATGTGAGAACTAATATATTAAATGAGGAAAAATTTAGTCCATTTGTAGATAAGAATTATGGTGCAATAATAGGATATTCAAGAAAATTATCAAATGGAAATGTTTTAAATTTATATGGAATATATCAATATGGAAATGTTGAATTTAAAAATAGTGGAAGTAATAAAACTAAAAGTATAAATAATTTATATAATGCTGGTATAAATATTAGTAAGAAAATATTTGATATCTTTGCATTTGATTTTGATAAGAATATAGGTTATAGTAAAAGTGATGTGTATAATGATACAAGTGATACTAATAAAAAAACAAATATATTACAAAGTTTAAGTATAAATCCTAGTATAAAATTAAGTATGGAATTAAAAATAAATTCTATAAAAAGTATATTAAAACCATATGTTGGCTATTCATTTAATTATATATTAATCTGGGGAAAAAAAGATAATGAAGCTAAAGAAAATGAGAGTTTTATAAATAGATTAAGAAACATAGGAATAACAAGTGCATATAATAATAATTTAGAAGCAGGAGTAGAGATAGATAGTAAGATAAATGATAGAATAAGTATACAAAATAGATTGGTTGTTGATTATAATAGCCTTGATGAAATAAAATTAAATCAAAAGTTAGCTGAAAAATTACATACAACTGTAGGTAAAGGATTAAATAAGATAAGTGCAAACTATAATTTAGGTGTAAAATTAAAGGTTATGGATGGTTTAAATGTAATAGGTAAGGCAAATATAAATAGTAAATTAAATGTTGGATTAAATTTAGGTATAGATTTCAATT
>NZ_LKKV01000120.1:0-622 GCF_001902585.1 Streptobacillus notomytis
TAAACTTAAACTAAAAAACAGCAAAATTTTAGTGTTAAATGAACTAGAAGAAAAAATACAATTTATAATAAATCAAAAAGGTAAGGCTATGTATTATTCTGATATTTTACCTTTGGAATTTTAAAGGGAAGAGAAGGAAAAGCAGATAAAGATAAAGGATATAAACTAAGAGCAGAAGATACATTCCTATTATCAGCAATATTAAATGGAAAGATATATAATAACTTTGAATTAACTGTTGCAGGTATATATAATGTAGATAACTTTAAAGATTAAAATAGGAATATAAAATGTAAAACACATTAAATCAAATATAGAGTTGAAGGAGATTATTTTTAATCTCCTTCTATATATTTAATGTGAAATGTAATTGATATTTTCAATTTTATGTCTCTTTTTTAATAATGTAATATAATTAATGTTTAAAATGTTGACAAAACAGTGGGGGGGGGTATAATAATTGAGTATTTTTTTAAGGAAAATATATAAATTTTTCTTTAAGAAAGTGTATGTATATTAAAATGTTGCTCAAAAAATAGCTAAAACAAACTATATTATACTTTCTTTCAAAAAATATAAATTATTTAAAAATATGTAAAAAGAAAAAAGGAACAAAAAAGGG
>NZ_LKKV01000121.1:0-236 GCF_001902585.1 Streptobacillus notomytis
CTTCTGAACTATTTGAGCTTAATAATAAGGTTCTTAAACTGCTTGACATTGGTTTCATTAAAACATTAGTGCCACTGATAGAAACATTTGTGTTATCTATATACTCATCAAAAAATTTCTTCTTATTTACATCATAACTAGGTAAATCTTTTAATATCTTCTCATCTGTTATTTCTCCTAATTTCTTAAACTCTTCATTTATATTATCTACAAACTTTATACTTACTATCTTGTCC